>NZ_JBPYCS010000003.1:0-187214 GCF_051846935.1 Virgibacillus sp. W0430 | reverse complement strand
TTTTCATTTAGTGAAATAATTGAATCTTGTTTGTTGACTATTTATTATGAAATGGCTATAATTGTTCCTTGGTAAGCGAGGTATCCAGCTTGCAATACGTTTATAGGTCATTAATCCAGAATATGCTCAATAAGTAACAAATTATAAATAGGAATTTATATCCTAATTCTGAATTTTGGTACAATTTAGTTAAATTAATTGCGATCTGAATTTCAATATGATATGCTTTAATCGCTGTTTATAGGGGTAGGGGTGAGTGAATGTTTAGTCAATGCTGTAAATTATTTAAAGCCTATTTACAAATTGAAAAGAACTCTTCTCCTTATACAATAAAGTATTACACAGACGATATAGAAACTTTTTTTAACTTTCTGAAAAAAGAAGGTATTGATCATTTAAATGCAGTTGACTACCATACGGTTCGTTTATTTTTAACAGACCTATATCACGAGCAATTAAGCCGAAAGTCTGTGTCTAGAAAAGTATCTAGTCTTAGAAGCTTTTATAAATTTCTTACAAGAGAGAATATTGTGGCAACCAACCCATTTCAACAAGTAACCTTACCTAAACCAACAAAGCCAATACCTGGTTTTTTTTACTTGGAAGAGATGGAAGCCTTATTTAAAATGAATGACGTCACTACTCCTTTAGGGCAAAGAAATCAAGCTATATTAGAAACGTTATATGCGACAGGAATTCGAGTTAGCGAATGTCAGCAATTAGAATTGGATCAGATTGATTTTTCTATCGGCACGGTACTTGTAACTGGGAAAGGCAGAAAAGAACGTTACGTACCATTCGGCCAATATGCAGCAGACGCTCTAAAAATGTATATAGATAATGGTAGAAGAGAGCTTTTAAATAAAGGCAATGAAAATACAAAAAGTGTCTTTTTAAATGCACGTGGCAAGCCATTAACAGCGCGAGGTATTCGATTAGTCTTGAATAAAATGGTTGAAAATACGGCTGCTACCGTACATATTCACCCACATAAGTTACGCCATTCCTTTGCAACACATATGTTAAATGAAGGTGCTGATCTTCGGTCAGTGCAAGAACTGCTTGGCCATGAAAATTTGTCATCAACCCAAATATATACACATGTTACGAAGGATCGTTTACGAAATGTGTATATGAAAAGCCATCCACGGGCAAAAAGAGAATAAGTATTTTTAGAGGAGAGGTGATTATGTGTCGACGGAAATACATGCAACAACTATTTTTGCTGTACAGCATAACGGACAGTGTGCAATGAGTGGCGATGGCCAAGTAACATTAGGAAATGCTGTTGTAATGAAGCATAAAGCTAAAAAAGTGCGAAGCTTATTTAATGGGCAAGTATTGGCAGGCTTTGCTGGCTCAGTTGCAGACGCATTTACATTATTTGAGAAATTTGAAGGGAAACTAGAAGCATATGACGGGAATTTAATGCGTGCATCAGTAGAACTTGCTAAAGAGTGGCGTAGCGACAAAGTGCTTCGTAAATTAGAGGCAATGCTTATCGTTATGAACAAGACCCATATGTTTTTAGTTTCAGGTACAGGTGAAGTAATTGAGCCTGATGATGGAATTTTAGCAATTGGATCTGGTGGCAATTATGCGCTTAGTGCAGGCAGGGCATTGGTTAAATATTCAAGCGAGTTATCGGCTCAAGAAATTGCAAAGGCTGCGTTAGAAATTGCCGGGGAAATCTGCGTTTATACGAATGATCAAATCACTTTAAAAGTGCTTGATTAAAGCTTACTTTAGGAGGGCTTATCTTAATGGAAAAAAACGTAACTCCAAAGCAAATTGTTGAGCAACTGAATCGATTTATTATCGGGCAAGATGCTGCTAAAAGATCGGTAGCTGTTGCCTTAAGAAATCGCTATCGCAGAATGCAATTAGAAGATTCGCTAAAAGATGAAATTGTTCCGAAAAATATTTTAATGATTGGTCCAACTGGTGTGGGAAAAACAGAGGTTGCAAGACGGCTTGCGAAATTGGTTCAAGCTCCTTTTATAAAAGTCGAAGCGACTAAATTTACAGAGGTCGGATACGTTGGGCGAGATGTTGAATCAATGATACGAGACTTGGTTGAAATGGCTGTACGGATGGTAAAGGAAGAGAAAATGAACGAAGTGAAAGAAAAGGCGGAAGAAGAAGCGAATAAAAGGATTGTAACGCTACTCGTACCTCAAGCCAAAAAGCAGTCAGCGACGATGAAGAATCCATTTGAAATGCTGTTCCCTAACCAAGATCAAAGTGAAAATGACGATAAACAAGAAAACAAAGAAAACGAAGAAATTAAAAATAAACGGTCCCGCATAAAGCACCAATTAGAACTGGGTGAATTAGAGAACCGTATTGTTACGGTCGAGATTGAAGAGCTTCCGCCATCTATGTTTGATATGTTGCAGGGCTCGGGCATGGAACAAATGGGTATGAATATGCAAGATGCTTTTAGTCAATTTATGCCAAAGAAAAAAAAGAAGCGCAAACTTCCGGTACGTGAAGCAAGAAAGTTATTAACACAACTAGAAGCGCAGAAGCTAATTGATATGGAAGAAGTAGCACAGGAAGCAGTCCATCGTGCCGAGCAAGCTGGAATTGTATTTATTGATGAAATTGATAAAGTAGCTGGAAAGCAGGAGCATTCAGCAAATGTCTCTCGTGAGGGTGTTCAGCGTGATATCCTTCCTATTGTAGAAGGATCAACTGTTGTTACAAAGCACGGTCCGGTAAAAACAGATCATATGTTATTTATAGCAGCTGGAGCCTTTCATATGTCGAAGCCTTCTGATTTAATACCAGAATTACAAGGTAGATTCCCAGTACGCGTAGAATTTGAAAAACTGAACGTTGATGATTTTAAACGGATTTTGAAAGAGCCGTCTAATGCGTTGCTGAAACAATATGAAGCATTAATGCAAACAGAAGGTATAAAAGTTGATTTTACAGACGAAGCTGTAAATAGATTAGCCGAAATAGCTTTTCAAGTTAACCAGCAGTCAGATAACATTGGCGCACGGAGACTTCATACGATTTTAGAAAAACTTTTAGAAGATTTATCCTTTGAAGCACCTGAAATTGGAATGGGTACAATTGAAATTACTACCGGATATGTCAATGAGAAGTTAAACAAAATAGTAGGCGATAAAGATTTAAGTCAATTTATTTTATAATTGGCAATAAATTGTCGAATTTAGACGAATCAATTGGTTGTAATTAATGATAAAATATTTTTTATTCGTTAATTTAAAATATAAGTAAAACTATCTAACTAAATGGAGGATTTAGAAATGAAATTATTAGATCGAACTAGAAAAATAAATGCAATGCTACAAAAAACAGCAGGCAAACCGGTGAACTTCAATGATATGTCTAAAACGTTGACAGAAGTAATAAATGGGAATGTATTTATTTTAAGCAGACGCGGAAAGCTTTTAGGTGTTGCAATTAATCAAGAAATTGAAAATGAACGCATGAAAGAGATGTTAGAAAAACGACAATTCCCTGAGGAGTATACGCAAGGGTTGTTTAACATTCACGAAACAACTGCAAACATTGATATTAGCAGTGTATATACGGTTTTTCCTTATGAAAATAGAGAGTTGTTCCAAAGTGGTTTGACGACGATCGTACCGATTATTGGGGGCGGTGAGCGTCTTGGAACACTAATCTTAAGTAGATTGTCAGAGGAATTTAGCGATGATGACCTTATTCTTGCAGAGTATGGTGCAACTGTAGTTGGTATGGAAATATTGCAAGGGAAAGCAGAAGAAATTGAGTTAGAGGCACGTAGTAAAGCTGTTGTCCAAATGGCCATTAGCTCGTTATCATACAGTGAGTTAGAAGCAATCGACCATATATTTGAAGAATTAAATGGTAAAGAAGGATTGCTTGTAGCTAGTAAAATTGCAGATCGCGTAGGAATCACCCGTTCCGTTATTGTAAACGCACTAAGAAAATTAGAAAGTGCTGGTGTAATTGAATCACGCTCCTTAGGTATGAAAGGAACATATATAAAAGTTCTTAATGACAAATTTTTGGTTGAACTAGATAAATTACGTTCTAGATAAGTTGAAGAAAAAATTCATACAGACCTTTAAAAGTTGAAAACACTTCTATAATTTAATTAAGAAGTTAAGTAGTCCAGTTCGAATTGGAGTTACTTAGCTTCTTTTCCTTTTTGCGAATTTTTACTTTACAATTGTAGCCTCGGGTTATTAGTTGATTATGATCGTAAGAAATTCGAATTTGCGGCTTTCACAAGGGAAGGAAAAAGGAAATGTTATATAATTCAAAATAGTACAATATGTAATTTGTTAGTACTAGGGCAATAGTACCATTTCACGACAATGTCGAGAATAATGTCGAAATACGGTAGACTTTCTAACTAATATAAATTACAATATCGATATCAATGGTCATCAATTGGATGGTTAAAACGTCCAAGTTAAGTGGTGGGGGAGATTTTTTTGAAACTATTTAATGAAACTTTTCGAACACTAGAACATTCATTACAATATTCAGCAACAAAAAATGAAGTGATCTCCAATAATATTGCGAATATTGATACTCCAAATTATAAAGCAAAAAATATCCTATTTAAATCAATGCTGGATGACTCCATTAGCGCATTGTCAGCAAAGCAATCCCATTCTAAACATATCCCATTCAATTCAAAGACAGATTATTCCCCTTTTCGGATCGTTTCCAATCGAACTACGAGCTTTAACCACAATGGAAATAATGTAGATATCGATAAAGAAATGTCTGATTTAGCAAAAAACCAAATTTATTATCAAAGCTTAATCGATCGATTAAATGGTAAGTTTGGCAGCTTACAAACTGTAATACGAGGAGGAAGATAAATGTCTGTATTTAACGCGCTTAATTCAAGTGCAAGTGCATTGACTGCACAACGTTTACGCATGGACCTCATTTCCTCTAATATTGCGAATGCGCAAACTACTCGAGCAACTGTAAATGAGGCAGGCGAATATGAGCCATACCGACGGAAAATGATTGTACTTGAACCAAACGGAGCTTCTTTCCGAACTTTTTTACAAAAAGCAACATCTAACCAAAGCCCGCAAGCTACAGGCGTGAAAGCGTCGCGCATTATTGAGGATGAAGAACCGTTTAAAGTTGTTTATAACCCGGCACACCCGGACGCAAATGCGGCTGGTTACGTACAACTACCAAATGTTGATCCATTAAAAGAAATGGTTGATCTAATGAGTGCAACAAGATCTTACGAGGCCAACATAACAGCATTAAACGCAACAAAAAATATGCTTTTAAAAGCTTTGGAAATTGGTAAGTAAATAAGGAGTGATGGAAATGAATTCATCCATTTATAACGTATCACAGAACATGTTAAATACGATACAAGCACATAAACAGTCGACGCCTGCTGAGTCACAAGCGAAGTTTGCAACGATGCTCAAGTCAGCAATACAACATACAAATAATATGCAGCAAGCATCCGATCATAAAACAAAGCTGTTGGCGAATGGACAAATTAATGATCTCCACGACGTAATGATTACAGCACAAAAGGCAAGTATAACATTAGAAACTACTGTGCAAGTCCAGCAAAAAGTATTGGATGCCTATAATGAGATTATGCGAATGCAAGTATAATAACGTCACACGTTAATTGTACCCAGGTCTTAAAACGTACTAACATATAGTTTAAATATAGCAATTTTAATTATAGAAAATCTGGTGGGGAATATATGAAAGAGAAACTAATGCATGTAAATGAAAGGCTTATTAATTTTTGGAAGATGCGAACAAGGAGCCAAAAGATAGCTTTTATTGGAACAGTTGCAGTTTTATTCATTTTAATTGGCTCAATTGTTCTGTTTACAACAAATACTAAATACGTCCCGTTATATAACAACTTATCCTTGCAGGAAGTTGATCAAATTAAAACAGAACTGGAAACAAAAGGTGTTCCATATGAATTAACTGCAGGTGGAACAACAATTAAGGTTCCAGAAAGTCAAGTCGATTCCCTTATCGTTGAATTAGCTGGCCAAGGTATACCGAATAGCGGAAGCATTGATTATTCTTTTTTCAGTAATAACACGTCATGGGGAATTACAGATAATGAATTTAACTTAATAAAACTTGATGCAATGCAAACAGAGTTAGCAAATTTAATTAAAGGAATCGAAGGTATTAATGATGCCCAAGTGATGATTAACATTCCTGAGGAAACCGTCTTTGTTAGCCAGGCAACAGAAGAGGCCAGTGCTTCTATCGTGCTAAACACAAAACTAGGCTACAAGTTTGAAGGAAATCAAGTAGAAACGTTATACCATCTAGTTTCCAAAGCTGTCCCTAATTTGCCCCCAGATAATATAGTAATTATGAACCAATATTTCGAATACTTTGATCGCAATCCAGTATATACTGCGCAAGATGAATTTACATATCAGCAAACAGTAAAAAAGGACATTGAACGTGATATCCAAAAAAGGCTACAGCAAATGCTCGGTGCGATGGTTGGTATGGAGAAAGTTATCGTATCTGTCACGACCGATATTGACTTTACAGCCGAAAATCGAACAGAGGAGCTTGTCGATCCGGTTGATTTAGAGAGCATGGAAGGTTTGCCAATTAGTATCGAAAGCATTCACGAAACATATTCAGGCGATCAACCAATTGGGGGCGTTGCCGGCACGGGTGAGGAAGATATTGCCAATTATCCAGGTGCAGAAACTGGTAAAGGTGGCGATTATGAACTTGTGAAAGAGACGATTAATAATGAATTTAATCGTATTCGTAAAGATATCGTAGAAAGCCCATATAAAATTAGAGATATTGGAATTCAAGTAGCCGTTGATAATTTGAAAGAGGAAAGTGGCAATGAAGAAGTTCAATACTTATCCGCCCAAGAAGAAAGTACCGTTGAACAAGGGATAACATCAATATTAAATTCCATGATTATTACATCAATCGACAAAGCATACGGGGAAGTCAATCCGGACGAAAAAATTTCTATCGTATTTCAGGAATTTACAGGCAGACAAACAACTCCTGCTAGTCCAACGCCTATTATTCCACTATGGATGTATATTGTTGGCGGTTTTTTACTGCTTATAATTATTTTGTTAATTTTCTTGTTATTGCGAAATCGGAAGCAGGAGATGGGTTTAGAGGAAGAATCACCTCGTCTACAAACGACAGAAGAAGTTCCAGAGATTAGTGAAAAACTTGATTCCCAATCTGATATTCAGAGGAAACAACTGGAGAAAATGGCTAAAGATAAGCCTGAAGAATTTGCGAAATTGTTACGAAGCTGGATTACAGACGATTAGGGGGCTCTATAGATGGCAAGACAAAAAAGAGGGATTACAGGAAGACAAAAGGCTGCTATTCTATTAATCTCTTTAGGGCCTGATGTTTCTGCTCAAGTATATAAACATTTGACAGACGAGGAAATAGAAAAGCTTAGTCTAGAAATATCTTCAGTTAAAAAAGTAGATGCGGATTTAAAAGACGATGTGCTCGAACAGTTCCATCAAATTGCGGTAGCTCAGGACTATATTTCACAGGGTGGAGTAGGCTATGCAAAAACAGTTTTAGAAAAGGCGTTTGGAAAGCAAGAAGCGAGCAACATTATAAATCGTCTAACATCTTCATTGCAAGTGAGGCCATTTGACTTTGCGCGAAAGGCAGACCCGCAGCAAGTATTAAACTTTATACAAAGTGAACATCCGCAAACAATTGCACTTGTTTTATCGTATTTAGATCCAGAGCAAGCCGGACAGATTTTATCGGAACTACAGCAGGATGTGCAAGCTGATGTGGCAAAACGAATAGCGATGATGGACTCCACTTCACCAGAGATTATTAGCCAAGTTGAACAAGTATTGGAACGTAATATCTCCTCTTCCTTAACAGAGGACTATACACAAACTGGCGGAATTCCTGCAGTAGTAGATGTACTGAATGAAGTAGATAGAAGCACAGAACGGACCATTTTAGATGCGCTAGAAATTCAAGATCCTGAGCTTGCGGATGAGATTAAAAAACGGATGTTTGTTTTCGAGGATATTGTCATTTTAGACAATCGAGCAATTCAGCGCGTAATAAGAGAAGTTGATAATGAAGACTTACGCTTGTCATTACGTGTCGCTAGCGACGAAGTAAAGGACGTTGTCTTTAAAAATATGTCGCAACGGATGGCAGAAACATTTAAAGAAGAGATGGAATATATGGGGCCTGTTCGTCTCCGTGATGTTGAAGAAGCACAAACGAGAATTGTTGGGGTCATACGGAGATTAGAAGAGGTTGGTGAAATTGTAATTGCACGCG
This sequence comes from Virgibacillus sp. W0430, assembly GCF_051846935.1. Taxonomy (NCBI): domain Bacteria; kingdom Bacillati; phylum Bacillota; class Bacilli; order Caryophanales; family Bacillaceae; genus Virgibacillus; species Virgibacillus sp. W0430. The sequence continues at coordinate 178,898 of NZ_JBPYCS010000003.1, read as the reverse complement.
GTGGAGGTGACGATATAATTGTCTAATTCAGCATCTGTTTCGCAAACAGAAAATAAGAAAGTAATTAAAATCAAACCAATACAAGCCATTATCCAACAAGAAGAAACACAAGTGATGGATGATGATCAAGAGCGTCGCACAGTCGAACATCAGCTAAAAAAAATGAAAGAAGAATTAAGACACGTACAAGAGAAAAAAGAAATAATGGTACAAGAAATAACGACTGAAATTGAGCTGGAAAAGCAAAAGTGGTCTACAGAAAAGGCGGAATTGGTTAAACAGGCTCAAAAAGAAGGGTTCCAAGCTGGCTTTGAACAAGGGAAGTTAGAATGTATTTCAAAATATGAAGAGCAGATCGAGAAAGCCAATGCACTTACACGTGCTGCTACTAAAGATTATTACACAACGGTAGAGGAAAGCAGAGACACAATTATACAACTAGCAATACATACTGCTGAAAAGATTTTAAAAGGAAAACTTACCGACGATCCTGCGTTGTTTTTACCAATAGTGAAGACAGCTATTACAGAAATGAAGGAATTGTCAAAAATATCCATCTACCTGCATCCGGATGACTATGAATTTGTACTAAAGCAAAAAGATGACTTAATAAAATCCTTAGATGGAGATACAAAGCTATCTATTTACATGGATCAAAAACTAGCCAAAAATGACTGCTTAATAGTTCATCCTAATGGACAAATTGATGCCGGAGTGGACACGCAATTACAACAAATCGCCCGTGCTTTGCAGGAAGTATCTACGGAGTCAGAGCATGAATAAGAGCGTTTTATTACGTGCGATTGATACTGTTGATACTTATAAACGATTCGGAAAAGTGTTACAGGTCGTTGGCTTAATGATAGAATCGCAAGGACCTGCTGCTAAAGTTGGCGAAGTATGCCTCATACATGCTGCAAATAAGGATAAGCAACCAATACGAGCTGAGGTAGTAGGGTTTAATAATGAAAAGATAATACTCATGCCTTATTCAGAGGTTACTGAAATTGGATCAGGGTGTCTTGTTGAGGCTACTGGAAAGCCACTAATGATCAAAATGGGTAGAGGGCTAATTGGTAAAGTAATCGATCCTTTGGGGAATTGCTTGGATAATGGGAATTTACCAAAAAGACTCGTACCATTTGTGACTGAACAACAGGCTCCAAATCCAATGAACCGGGCTCCTATTACTACACCTGTACATATTGGTATTAAAGCAATTGATACTATGCTTACCGTTGGAGAGGGGCAACGAGTTGGTATTTTTGCCGGAAGTGGTGTCGGTAAAAGTACATTACTCGGAATGATCGCTCGAAATAGCAATGCTCATATTAACGTAATTGCCTTAATCGGAGAGCGCGGACGCGAAGTAAGGGAATTTGTAGAAAATGAACTAGGTAAGGACGGCTTGGAACGAACAATTGTTGTAGCTGTCACATCCGATCAACCTGCATTAATGCGCATTAAAGGTGCATATACCGCAACAGCGATTAGTGAGTATTTTCGTGATTTAGGGTTTAAGGTTAATTTGATGATGGATTCAGTTACACGAGTTGCGATGGCACAACGAGAGGTAGGTTTAGCTGTTGGTGAACCGCCAACGACTAAAGGATATACACCTTCTGTTTTTGCTGTCCTGCCAAAGCTACTTGAGCGAACTGGAACGAGTGATACAGGATCTATAACAGCTTTCTATACAGTATTAGTCGATGGCGATGATATGAATGAACCAATTGCCGATACGGTTAGAGGAATTTTAGATGGCCATTTTGTACTTGATCGTAAGCTTGCTGAGCAAGGTCAATTTCCAGCTATTAATATACTAAAGTCTATTAGTAGAGTAATGAATCAAGTTGTCGATGCTAAACATAGAGAAGCCGCTCAAGAAATGCGAGCCCTTCTAGCTACATATGAAGAAAACAATGAGCTCATTAAAATAGGAGCATATAAACGAGGAACTGATACGGAGATCGACAAAGCAATCGCATTTTATCCAAAGGTTCAAGCATTTCTAAAGCAAGACATGCTAGACTTTGAACCATTTGAGCGATCGATCATACAAATGCAAGAATTGGTAGCGGAGGTGCGAGTTCATTGAATCTAAATACTGTTCTAAACGTACGTGAAAAAGAAAAAGAAAATGCACAAATTGCGCATCATCACTCTCAACAAGCATTTGAAGAAGTCGCTACAAAGCTATACACACTATTGAAAGAAAAAGAAATGGCTGAACATTCACATGAATCGCAGTTAAACACCCCAATGCCCATTGATCAAATTAAAGAACAGCTAGCTTACATTAATACATTAAACGCAAAAATTGTTGAATTGCAAAAAAGTGTTCAAAAGGCTCGGGCAGATATGGAAGAGAAGCAGATATTACTAACCGAAGCTTATATAGAAGTAAAAAAATATGAAAAAGTAATTGAAAACAGAGTTGCTGAAGAAAAGAAATTGTTGTTAAAAAATGAGCAAGCTATGATGGACGAATTATCCATTCAGCAATATTTAGGCCAAAATAGGTGAGAAGTATGGCGAAATTAACTGAGAAAAAAAGTAAAAAAACAAATCCATTTATCGGATTTTTGTTTGTTGTTGTAATCCCACTCATAGTAGCAATCGTGTTAACTATAATTATAATGGTCGTTGCCGGTGTAGATGTTGAACGTTGGATAAAGAAAACAGGCAGCCAAATTCCCGTCGTATCATCGGTTGTAAAAACGGATGAAGAAAAGGAGCACGAGCAGCAACAAATAAAAGCAAAAGATATAATTGAAAAACAAAAAAGTGACATTAAGCAACTAACAGCAGAAATAAGTTCACTGCAAGCGACCAACGATGAATTGAAGCAAAAAATAGTAAAGCTTGAAAAGGCAAATGAAGAAGAACGTAATAATCAGACTGAAGCAGAACAGTCAAATACAGTTAAGAAAGCATCCACCTCATTTCGAAAAATGGACAAAGAAAAAGCAGCACGAATATTTCAAAATCTCGATAAGTCATCGGCGGTTTCTATTTTAATAGAATTACCGAATGACGTGCGAGGAGAAATATTAGGGGAAATGGAGCCAACACTTGCAGCTGAGCTAACTGAACGATTACTAACCGAATAATCAACACCATCAACACATTTAAAAAGTTTAAAATAAATACGAATAGACTTGATTTTGTTTAATCGCTTATTGATTTGAATAGCGAATTGTAACTGGAAATGAGTTAGATATACTCCTTAGCTGTTCTGCTCTATTTATAATGTCGTACAAAAATGGTAAAGCGTTGCTAAATTCGTTTATATAGAAAAATGTTTTACAGTAGCTTTTGTAAAGGAGGTGATAAAGTGAATCGGCTCATGTTTACAGTACAAGCTGAACCTGCGAAAAGTAATACAGGTAACTTATTACAAAATAAACCAAAACAACATAATGGTGATTTCTTTGAGAGGCTTTTGCAACAGAAAAAGCAGTCTAGTATTGATGAACACAACGGAGGTCTTCCCCCTTCCTTGCAGCAAATGGGAAGCGGAGATTTATCTAATGCTAATCCGTTTTTTGTAACTGATGAAAGCGGCCTTTCAGACGATCTACTCCGAGAATTGAATAAATTAATTCAAAGTACGGATTTAACGGACGGTGAGCTAATAGCTTACCTCCAGCAAATGGCTACTAGTCAGCACTTCGAAAAAGGTAACCGTCCTATCGAATTGATCGATCAAGTCGTCAAATTGCAAACCGATCTCACAACACCGGTTCAGGAAACACTAGCTATAACAGAACAGCTTCAACGATTATTTAGTAAGCTTGAGCAGCTTGTTGCCCAAATGAATCGTAATAATGGTTCAATGGCGAAACTTTCTACAGAAGTTTTACAAATACTAAAAGAGTGGTCGACACTCGAACAAAAGGTAACAACCGAACAAAGACATCAGCTTCAATCAGTAATAGATAACCAATCAAACGAGCAGCGTATCGTCCAAGAGTTAATCCAAGCGTATAAAAAACGAAATGAACTCGTAACGAAACAGCAATATCGCATAAACGCACAAGTTACGAGTAATGACATAGCAAAATGGATGCAGTCGATTACAACAAACCAATTAGGACTCCATCAATCAACTATTAATCACGTTGGAATACCAATGTCGAATACGGAACAATACATTATTTATCTTAATAAAACGGAAGGAAGCGGAAGCGTTGAACAGCAATTGATAAAGCAGTTTCAACAGTCGGTTCAATCGAGTCGCTTTTTATCGGGAAACAACGGAACAAATCAACTGTCCTTTTCTTTGCGACCAGACCATTTAGGAGATATGGTAGTACGTTTGACACAAATAAATGGTGAAATGACAGTGCGAATCTTAGTTTCATCTCAAGTAGCTAAAGATATGCTTGAGTCAAATGTTCATCAATTAAAAAATATGTTTGCACCTCACCAAGTTGTTGTAGAAAAAGATGAACTAATCATTGATAGCAAGCAGGCTGTTTTAAAAGAACCAAATGAAGAACAGTCGAAAGATGAAAAACCGAGTGATTCTGATTCAAAGGATGAAAAAGAACGTGACGGTCAAACGAATAATGATTTTAAAACAGAATTATTTGAACAGATGTTAAATGAGAAAGTGTAGGTGCAGTGAAATGAATAAAATAGATCCATCATTATATATTCACAATCAACCGAAGCGTACACCTAGTCCCAACTTGGGAAAAGATGAGTTTATGAAAATATTAATGACACAGCTGCAAAATCAAGATCCGTTAAATCCAATGGAGGATCGGGATTTCGTTGCACAAATGGCCAACTTTTCTTCGTTGGAGCAAATGATGAATATGTCAAAATCGATTGATACACTTGTACAAAGCCAACTCATTTCTCCTGTAATTCAATACAGCCATATGATAGGAAAAGAAGTATCCTACCAAACATTTGATGAGGATACTGGACAAAAAAAGGAAATTGTTACGAGTAATGTAATTGCCGTTAGTCAGAAAGATGGTTGGGCAATATTTGAATTGGAAAATGGAGAAAAAATTTATGCCGATTCTGTTTTACAAGTACGCGACAAGCAAACGGAAGGCGAATCGTCAAGTTCTGAATCTAAAGGAAGTGGATAAAAATGCCGCAACGTATACACGAATTGCAACATTATTATTCAGTCCCTATTCAAAAAAGGAAGACAAAGCAAGGTGATACAAATTTTAAGCAAGTGTTGCATGCTGCTGAACGAGTAAAAGTTAGTAAACATGCACAGCAACGAATTGTCGATCGCGATATAACAATCAACGAACAACAATGGACACTGATTGCAAAAAAAATGCAAGAAGCAAAGCATAAAGGAGTTACCGATGCCTTAGTTGTGATGAAAAATGCTGCTTTGCTAGTAAGTACGAAAAATAACACAGTAGTAACCGCAATGGATAATCAAGAATCAGCTTCCAAGATTTATACAAATATTAATGGAACAATTGTAATTAATATGTAGGCTGGACCCTCTAAGGGAAGCCAACTAAGCTGTTGAAGGATTGATATAGCTTAAATTATCCAAAGAAGAGGAGAAAAAATATGTTACGTTCAATGTATGCAGGTATTTCAGGAATGCGAGGATTTCAAACAAAACTGGATGTTATCGGAAACAATATTGCCAATGTGAATACCTCAGGCTTTAAAAAAGGACGGGTAACGTTTCAAGACATGATGAGTCAGACGACTAAAGGTGCTCAAGCCCCTACTGCTAATCGTGGAGGAACGAACCCGGCTCAAGTCGGACTCGGATCACAACTTGGTACAATTGATAATATTCACACGCAAGGATTTCGTCAGCCTACAGACAGCCCGCTTGATTTTTCAATTGAAGGGGACGGCATGTTTGTTGTCGCAAGTAATTTTCAAAAAGCTGCAGCTGGTGCATCTGCAATTGATCTTGGGACAGCAAACATTGCGTATACTCGAGCAGGGAACTTTGGCTTAGATGAGGATGGAGCAGTTGTAACCGCTCAAGGGCTTTATTTAGTTGGGTTTGCAACGCAAAATAACAATGAGGAAATTGATACTACAAACCTGTCTACGATTATCATACCTAAGGATGCGCAGAGCTTTAGTGTTACGTCGAATGGTTTAGTTAATTATATTGATGCACAAGGAGAGCCAAAAGTTGCTGGTCAAGTTGCATTAGCGAGCTTTTCTAATCAAGCAGGCTTACAAAAGGCGGGCAGCAACCTTTATTTAGATTCACCGAACGCTGGATTAAGACGAGATGCTAATAATGATATTGAGTTACTATCTCCAGAATCAGAGGACTTGGCATCGTCTATCATTAGCAACTCGCTAGAAATGTCGAATGTAGATTTAGCTGAAGAATTTACGGAGATGATTACTGCACAGCGGGGGTTTCAAGCAAACACGCGTATAATTACAACTTCGGATGAAATATTACAGGAACTTGTCAATCTAAAACGATAATTAGGAGGTAGGGGTGTAATGGTGCGATAAAGTGCTGAATACCCCGCCGTATACTATGGTTCAATTAAAACGATTAAATGGTGAGAACTTTACGCTAAACGCTTTAATGATTGAACAAATCCAGTCCCATCCGGATACGACGATTACATTAACAAATGGCAAAAAAATAGTTGTATTAACATCCGAAGAAGAAGTAATTACAAGGACGACGAACTTTTTTCAATCAATAGGACTATACGGAACGTTGAAAGAGGCGGGTGATAGCGATGAATAGATTAACGAAAATGATGGTTACCTCTCTAATTGTATTATTACTTGCCGGGGCAATTGCACTTGTTATTGTTTTAAATGTTACAAGCAATAAAAACGAAGGTGGCGCACAATCCATTGACGAAATTGCCGAATATTCTTATGAAACGCCCGAAGTAACAACTGATTTAAATGATGGTAGCTTCGTTCGTATTCAATTCCAAATACTAACAGATGGAAAAAAGGCGCGAAAAGAAGTAGCAAAAAGAGAGTTTCAAATTAAAAATATCTTAATAAAAGAGCTCGCAGAAATGAATGAAGAAGACTTTAAGTCAGGACTTAGTGCGTTGGAGGATACGCTACAGGTCAAATTGAATGAAGTTATGACAGAAGGCAATATTACGGAAGTTTATACGACTAGCAAAATATTACAGTAATGACGTATTGCTCCAATACGGAGGTGGAAGTTTTTGATAGAAGAAGTACTATCTCAAAATGAAATAGATGCTCTATTATCTGCGATTACTTCAGGGGAAATGGATGCAGAGCAATTAAAACAAGAAGAAAAAGAACAAAAAATACGAGTATATGATTTCAAAAGAGCATTACGTTTTTCGAAAGATCAAATTCGGAGCATATCTAGAATTCATGAAAATTATGCACGGTTACTAACAACCTTTTTTTCTGCTCAATTACGAACATATGTAAATATTTCTGTCGCTTCTGTTGATCAAATTCCGTATGAAGAGTTCATTCGCTCTGTACCTAAAATGACGATCCTTAATATATACAGCGTTGCTCCATTAGAAGGAAGAATATTAATGGAGGTTAATCCGAATATAGCCTATAGCATGCTTGATCGTGTTTTAGGTGGGAGAGGCAGCAGTGCGAAAAAGGCGGATAATTTGACAGAGATTGAAACGATTTTAATGTCACAGCTTTTTGAAAAGTCTGTTGCAAATTTAAAAGAAGCTTGGAGTACACTGATTGATATTGAACCAGAGCTAGAAGAATTTGAAATAAATCCACAGTTTTTGCAAATGGTTTCACCGAATGAAACGGTAGTCGTCGTTTCATTAAATACAGCCATTGGTGATACGAGTGGAATGATTAATATTTGTATTCCTCATATTGTTTTGGAGCCAATTATACCTAAACTATCTGTTCATTACTGGATGCAAACAACAACAGATAAACGAGATCCTGAAGCGTATGAAAAGCTTCAAAAAAACATTCAAAAAGTACATGTTGAAGCAAAAGCAATACTAGGGGAAGCGAGTATACGTATGAAACAGCTAATGAATTTGAAAGCAGGGGATGTCGTCGCGCTTAATCAAGCAATTGACGAGCCTTTAAAATTAGTAATAAATGATGAACCAAAAATGTATGTCCAACCTGGCAAACATAAAAATAAACTATCTGTGCAAATTTTGGAAGAAATAAAGGGGGAGGAATAAAATGAATGATGGCATGCTTTCCCAAGATGAAATAGATGCTCTATTAAATATTGGTAACGACGAAGAATCCGAATCGAGCGTCGATGATGAAACGCTAGAAAAGTACCTTACTACGTTGGAAAAAGATGCATTAGGTGAAATAGGTAATATTTCATTTGGTAGTTCAGCAACGACATTGTCTACTTTGTTAAATCATAAGGTTGAAATTACGACCCCTCAAGTCTCTGTTGCTAAAAAACCGGGTTTGGATGAGGAATTTCCATTTGATCATGTCAGCTTACAAGTTAACTACGTAGAAGGTTTTACAGGTGCTAACTTATTTGTGGTCAAGACGGAAGATGCAGCAATTATTTCAGATATTATGCTTGGTGGCGATGGTACAAATCCAGATAAAAACTTGAATGAGATTCATTTAAGTGCAGTGCAAGAGGCGATGAACCAAATGATGGGGGCATCGGCTACGAGTATGAGCACTGTTTTTGATAAAAGAATCGATATTTCTCCTCCTTCTGTTAAATATGAAAATATTGAACAAGCAACCGAATTGGACGGTGCACCCGAGAAGGAAATTTTTGTTAAAGTTTCTTTTCAATTGATTGTAGGTGACTTAATCGATTCAAATATAATGCAACTCATTCCTTTGTCATTTGCAAAAGAAATGGTAAATCAATTGCTTAACAGTGAACCTGAAGAAAAGGAAATAGATCACGCTTCTCCTAGTGCAACGTATAGCGAGCAGCAGTCTGCTCCTGAACGAGAAGGAGAACCAATGCAAGCTACAATGGAACGAAAGGAAGTACATACTCATTCCTCACCTCAATATATTGGCGATTCTATTCAGGAAGACGCAACCATTCAACAAGCGTCATTTTCTACTTTTAATCAAGTAGAGCTGAACCAAAGCGAACAGAGAAATTTGGACATGCTTCTCGATATACCGTTAAAGGTTACAGTAGAATTAGGTAGAACGAAACGAACGGTAAAAGACATTCTTGATTTATCTTCAGGGTCTATCGTTGAATTGGATAAACTTGCTGGTGAACCTGTTGACGTCTTAGTAAATGAGAAATTAATAGCCAAAGGGGAAGTAGTCGTCATTGACGAAAACTTTGGCGTTCGAGTAACAGATATTGTAAGTCAAACCGATCGGTTATTAAAACTAAAATAATTTTTGTATGAGGTGATTACAAAATGGCACATAGCATTTTAATTGTAGATGATGCAGCATTTATGCGGATGATGATTAAAGATATTTTAACTAAAAATGGTTTTGAAATTGCTGGAGAAGCGGAAAATGGAGTTCAAGCAGTTGAAAAATATAAAGAGCTTCAACCAGATCTTATAACGATGGATATAACAATGCCCGAAAAAGATGGCATTACAGCATTAAAGGAAATTAAAGCAATTGATTCGGATGCAACTATTATTATGTGCTCAGCTATGGGACAGCAGGCGATGGTCATTGATGCAATTCAGGCGGGCGCGAAGGATTTTATCGTTAAACCGTTTCAGGCTGATCGAGTGCTGGAAGCGATTCAAAAAGCACTTGGTTAGGAAACGAGTGAAAATATGAGAAAAAAAACATGCTTAATCGCACTAAGTTTATTTTGCTTTACGATAATTGGATTGTTTTGGACTGTTCCATCCGATGCATCCAATGTTAAAGATTGTTTGGATGGAACGGCAGATTGTAAAGAAATGAACAGTCCTGCTAATAACGAAATAGAAACGGAAACGATTGAAGGGCAGCCAAAGACAGATGGAAAAGGCTCCCTCGTTTTTGACATTATTAAAATGGGTGTTGCACTACTTATCGTCCTTGGTCTAATTTATGCGTTACTTAAACTTTTAAATAAACGAAATAAATTATATGAGCATGTAAAGGCTATGGAAAATCTAGGTGGCATATCAGTAGGACAAAATAAGTCAATTCAAATCGTACGCATCGGTTCAGCATTATATGTAGTAGGTGTAGGAGATAACGTAGAGCTTTTAAAGGAAATTACAGATGAAGCGACAAAAAAAGAATTCGTATCCAACACGGATGATCGGCAATCAAATCCTACTGCGTTCATAAGTCAATTATTTCACAAGGAGCAACCGTCGCAAACGGAGAAGTTCAAGCACTTATTTACGACAGAGCTTGACAAACTAAAAAAGAACAGAAAAGAAATAGTGAATCAACAAAAGAAGGATGATGAACATGACGGAATTTATTGATATGTTTTCCAGTTCGGATCCTTCATCCGTTGCTACTTCTGTAAAATTACTCTTATTGTTAACTGTTTTATCCCTTGCACCAGGTATATTAATTTTAATGACTAGCTTTACGCGGATTATTATCGTATTATCGTTTGTCCGGACATCTCTTGCAACACAACAAATGCCGCCAAATCAAGTGTTAATTGGACTTGCGTTATTTTTAACCTTTTTTATAATGGCGCCGACGTTTAGTGAAATATATGATGAAGCGCTAGAACCTTTATTTAACGAAGAAGTGACGCTAGATGAGGCGTATGAGCGTGCGAGTGTCCCAATAAAGGAATTCATGGCAAAGCATACACGCCAAAAGGATCTCGCATTATTTATGAACTATACAGAAATGGAAAAACCAGAAACGGTACAAGATATACCTTTAACTACACTTGTTCCAGCCTTTGCAATAAGTGAGCTAAAAACAGCTTTTCAAATGGGCTTTATGATTTTCGTTCCCTTTTTGATTATTGATATGGCTGTTGCTAGTGTTTTAATGTCCATGGGGATGATGATGCTTCCACCGGTCATGATTTCATTGCCATTTAAAATATTGTTATTCGTACTTGTCGATGGTTGGTATTTAATTACCCATTCCTTACTTCAAGGCTTTTAGCAAAGAATTAATGTATTCATCTTAGATTAAAGTAAAAGGTGGTGGTTTGCTTGTCGAGTGAATTTGTAATGTCCTTGGCTGAAAAAGGAATTTATACGATTTTGTTAGTTGCTGGCCCATTACTCATCTTAGCATTAGCTGTAGGACTCATAGTAAGTATTTTCCAAGCTACAACGCAAATTCAAGAGCAAACCTTGGCCTTTATTCCAAAAATAGTTGCAGTACTAATTGGTATCGTGTTTTTCGGTCCATGGATGCTCAGTAAGATGATTGAATTCACGGTAGAAGTATATCAAAATTTAAATCAGTTTGTAGGGTAAAAGATGCTGGAAATAATAAATCTATCAAGCCTTCCGATCTTTTTGTTAATTTTTGCTAGAGTTATTTCTTTTTTCGTTGCACTACCTTTATTTTCATACCGAACAATTCCAATGACATTTAAGATTGGTTTAAGTTTGTTTCTATCTTTTATTATGTTGTATACATTTGATCTATCAGCAATTTCAATCGATGAAACTTTTTTGTTTTTATTGCTTAAAGAAATTGTAATTGGCCTCCTTATTGGGTTGATGGCTTATATTATTTTATCGGCAGTTCAAATCGCTGGTGGTTTTATCGACTTCCAAATGGGTTTTGCAATTGCAAATGTAATCGATCCACAAACAGGAGCGCAAAGTCCATTAATTGGGCAATATTTTTATATTATAGCTTTATTATTTTTGTTATCTGTCAATGGTCACTACTTGTTAATTGATGGAATTTTTTATAGCTATCAATTTATTCCAATCGATGCATTTGTTCCATTTGCTGACGGATCAATAGCAGAGTATGTTATTACAATATTCAATCGAATGTTTGTAATCGCCTTTCAGATGGCAATCCCGATCGTCGGTTGTTTGTTTCTTGTTGACGTAGCTTTAGGAATTATCGCAAGAACCGTGCCACAATTAAATGTTTTTGTCGTTGGTCTTCCAATCAAAATTTTTGTCAGTTTTGTTGTGCTGTTGTTTTTTTTAAGCTTGTATATGGTACTAGCAAAAAGTCTATTTGAACTATTGTTTGAGACAATGAGAAGGTTAATGCAATTATTCGGAGGTGCTTGATTTGCCATTAAAGCTGAATCTGCAGTTTTTTGCGGGAGAAAAAACAGAAAAGGCAACTCCGAAAAAAAGACAAGATGAGCGAAAGAAGGGGAAGGTAGCTAAAAGCCAGGATGTGAATACGTCTATTCTTCTTTTGTTTTCATTCATCGTACTTGCTATTTTAGGTTCATTTATGAAAGCCAGCATGCTCTCTTTATATGAATATACATTTACAGAGTATATTCACTGGGAGATTACAACGAATACAGTTATGCAGGTCTTTAAAGAAGTTATGATTCAGCTAACTATAATAGTAGCACCGATCATGATCGCTGCGCTTATTGCAGGACTCACGGCAAATATTATGCAAGTTGGCATATTGTTTACAACTGAACCGTTAAAGTTTGATTTGAAAAAAATCGATCCAGTTAAAGGCGCACAAAGAATTTTTTCGATTCGCGCGATCGTGGAATTGTTAAAATCGTTATTTAAAATTGTTTTTATCGGTCTTATAACGTTTACGATTATTTGGTTCTATAAAGATGAAATGATGATGCAGTCGTTAAAAAATGCGGAAAGCGCTATTTCTTTTTTCGGTAGAGTTACGATTATGATGGGTATTGCTGCAACAATTGCTTTACTATTTTTATCTGTACTCGATTATATGTATCAGCGGTATGATTTTGAAAAGAACATCCGAATGTCAAAGCAAGATATTAAAGATGAACATAAAAATGTGGAAGGCGATCCATTAATTAAAGCTAAAATAAAAGAAAAACAAAGACAAATCGCAATGCGACGAATGATGAATGAAGTACCATCTGCAGATGTTGTAATAACAAACCCAACCCATTACGCGATTGCAATAAAGTATGATGAAGCAAAAGCAGCCGCCCCAGTCGTTGTAGCGAAAGGTATGGGGCATCTCGCTTTAAAAATTAAGGAAATAGCGAAAAAAAACGACGTTGTTACGGTAGAAAATAAGCCACTCGCTCGTGCTCTATACCAAACTGTTGAAATTAACGAGGCCATTCCTGAAGATTTTTATCAAGCAGTTGCTGAAGTTTTAGCCTACGTCTATCAGTTAGAAAAAAAGTTGTATAATAAGGGGATTTAAGTATGAAAGCTCGAGATTTATCCGTCCTTTTAGGCGTTATTTTAATAATTATTATGCTCGTTATCCCTCTGCCGGGATGGTTATTAAGTGTTTTAATTTTATGCAATATTACGCTGGCACTTATCGTTATTTTAGTATCCATGAATACACAAGAAGCATTGCAATTCTCTATATTTCCCTCCCTGCTATTATTATTAACTTTATTTCGGCTAGGTTTAAATGTATCGACTACACGGTCGATTTTATCGAAAGCAGAAGCTGGCGGAGTAGTCGACACGTTTGGTTCATTTGTTATAGGAAATAATCCCTTAGTTGGTTTTGTTGTTTTTGTGATTCTTGTAATTATTCAATATATCGTTATCACTAAAGGTGCGGAACGTGTGTCTGAAGTAGCAGCACGTTTCACACTTGACGCGATGCCTGGAAAACAGATGAGTATAGATGCTGACTTAAACGCAGGACTCATATCGGAACAGCAAGCGAAAGAACGACGTGAAAAAGTAGAAGATGAAGCGGACTTTCATGGAGCGATGGATGGAGCGAGTAAATTTGTAAAGGGCGATGCAATTGCAGGAATTATAATTGTTTTAATTAATATTATTTTCGGCTTAATTATTGGTATGGTTCAATTAGATTTAACTTTTCAGGAGTCAATCAATACGTTTATGAGATTAACAGTTGGAGATGGCTTAGTTAGTCAAATCCCAGCTCTGTTAATTGCAACAGCTACAGGAATTGTTGTTACTCGTGTTACAACTACAGGAAATCTTGGGAGCGATGTGACAGGGCAATTACTCCAATATCCAAAACTATTATTTATTGCAGCTGGGACAATATTTTTACTTGGACTAACGCCAATAAACTTTTTATTAACAACGACCATTGCATTTCTGCTCGCACTAAGTGGCTACTTACTACTAAGACAAAATGTAGAAGATGAGGAAATACAAGCAGACGAACAAGAGGAAGCGGAGTCCTCTGCTATGAAATCGACTGAGAATGTTGTCGAGCTACTAAATATGGATCCAATTGAATTTGAATTTGGCTATGCACTTATTCCTCTAGTAGATTCCAAACAAGGCGGAGACCTTCTCGATCGAGTTATTATGATACGAAGACAATTGGCGATTGAATTAGGTATTGTTATTCCCGTAGTACGTATAAGAGATAATATACAATTAAATTCGAATGAATACCGGCTAAAAATAAAAGGTAATGAAGTTGCTTTTGGAGAATTGTTGCTTGACCATTATTTGGCAATGACTCCCGACATTGAAAATGATGATATGGAAGGTATTGAAACAAAGGAACCAGCCTTTGGATTACCGGCAAAATGGATTAATGAAGATAAAAAAGATGATGCTGAATTAGCTGGTTATACCGTTGTTGACCCACCTTCTGTAGTATCTACTCATTTAACAGAGGTCATAAAAGCACATGCGCATACGTTACTAGGTAGACAAGAAACAAAGCAGCTCATCGACCATCTAAAAGAAAGCTATCCAATAGTAGTAGAAGAAGTTACCCCTGAACCATTAGGGATTGGAGACATTCAAAAAGTATTAGCAAAGCTGCTAAAAGAAAAAGTTTCCATTCGGAATTTGCCAATTATCTTTGAAACATTGGCAGACTTCGGTAAGCTAACGAATGATACGGAACTACTGACAGAGTATGTACGTCAAGCACTTTCAGCTCAAATAACGAAGCAATATACATCGAATGATCAACCATTAAAAGTAATAACCATAGCAAATCAAGTTGAACAGCTTATATTAGAAGGCGTGCAACAAACAGAGCATGGAAATTATTTAACGATAGATCCTGAAACACAGCAGTCAATTATTAATACGGTTCATGAACAAGCAGAAAAGAATGCATTGTATGATGACCAGCCAATTGTTCTCTGTTCACCGACGATTCGAATGTATGTAAAACAATTGCTTGATCGTTCGTTGCCACAAGTTGTAGTACTTTCTTATAATGAATTGGAATCAAATGTTCAAGTTCAAAGTGTTGGGGTGGTAAATGGTCATGAAAGTTAAAAAATATATCGCAAATACAATGCCAGAAGCAATGAATCAAATTCGTAAAGAACTTGGTCCGGACGCTGTTATTTTAAACTCTAGAGAATGGACCGAAAAGAGACTTTTAGGATTGCACAAAAAGAAACGCATTGAAGTAGTTGCAGCTCTAGATCCAAACCCAATAGAAAATGAGAAAAATACGCAGCAATTTAAGCAAGAAATGGTACAGCCTTTGCCCGAAGGAAATACATCAACTCGTCCGGACTTAACTGTTATGAAAGAAATTAAGCAATTAAAAAAAATGCTTCAGCAGCAAGCGTTTCAATCCAATCATAAGTTTGAACCAGAATACGAACTCGTTTTTCAATTTTTAATAGACCAAGAGGTAGATGAGGCGTATGCAAAGCAAATATTAAACAGTGTCGTTGAATCACATAAAAATATGTCCGAAATACCCGATGAACAAAGCATTTTATACAGTGTCCAAGCTGAAATGAAAAAAATGTTAAGTAATTCATCGTTTAATGGGATTACGTACGATAAAAGAATTGTACAGTTTGTAGGCCCGACCGGTGTCGGTAAAACAACTACATTAGCAAAAATTGCAGCACATAGTATGTTAAAGGATGGAAAAAAAGTAGCTTTTATTACTGCGGATACGTACCGCATTGCAGCAATAGAGCAGCTGAAAACATATGCGCGGATTTTAAATGTACCACTAGAAGTAGCGTATTCTATTGATGACTATAAAAAAGCTGTACGTACATTCGAAGCGTTCGATTTAATATTAGTCGATACAGCCGGACGAAACTATCGAAACGAAAAATATTTGGATGAATTAAAGAAAACAATTGATTTTACGGATGATTTAGAAACGTACCTTGTTCTCTCATTAACTGCAAAAGCAAATGATATAAAACAGATTTATGATCAATTTACGCCACTGTCTATTAAAAAGGTAATTTTTACAAAAATAGACGAAACAAATCAATATGGAAGTATTTTAAATACAGCTTTACAAGGGAATGCTGACATCGCTTATTTAACAGATGGTCAAGACGTGCCAGATGATTTAATAGAGCCTTCAGCTAAAATGATAAGCGACTTAATTGTAGGCAGGTATACAAATGAATGATCAAGCTGCAAGTTTACGTCGCAAGCTGCAGCACGCCAAAGATAAGAAAGCCAAAACAATTGCAATTGTGAGCGGCAAAGGCGGTGTAGGGAAATCAAATACAGCATTAAATATGGCAATTGAAATACAAGAAAGAGGAAAAAAAGTATTAGTAATCGACATGGATATCGGAATGGGGAATATCGATATTTTACTCGGAATCTATTCGAAATATACGATAGTTGATATGTTTAACGACTTTTTACCTGTACATGATATTATAGAAAAAGGGCCAAAAGGCTTGTCCTATATTGCCGGAGGTTCTGGTATTACGCAATTTTTCTCGTTAAATGATGAAAAAACAAATTGGTTTTATAATCAATACGAACAATTAGTACGAATGTACGATTTCATCTTTTTTGATTTAGGAGCTGGTGCGAGTAGAGAAAATTTATATTTTACGTTGGCATCGGATGAATGTATTGTAATTACTACCCCTGAGCCGACTGCACTAACAGATGCGTATGGGATGATAAAGCATGTAATAAATAATCGTCGTAATATGCCAATACGTGTTTTGATGAATCGTTGCTATAAGCCTATAGAATGTACGAACAAAATAAACCAATTTAAACATATAATTAAAAAGTTTTTAGAAGTTGACGTTCAGTTGCTTGGCATGCTTCCTGAAGACAAATCTGTTGGAAGCGCAGTGATCCAACAAATCCCTTATATATTACTCTATAAAAAAGCACCAATATCAAAAGCAATAGGGAAAGTAGTGGATCAATATTTAGTACATTCTGACTCTGACTTTACAAATAAAAACGTACCTTCTTCTTTCATTCAACGAATAAAACAACTTATGACAAAGAGGTAGAATATATGCATTTAATTCGTACCGCTGTAATTGATGAGACAGCAGAAACACGGAAAGCGCTTGCACATATCATTACAAAAGATACGCGAACAGAACTGGCATTTACAGCAGGGGATCGAGAGAAAGCGTTAGCAGCAGTAGGAAATACGTACATTGATGTAGTACTTCTTAGTGTAGATATGCCTATTATTGGTGAACAATCAACGTTGGAAGCAATATTGAGTATCGTTTCCGTACCAGTCGTTATATTAGCAAAACCTACGGTAGAGTCAACAGCGAAAACAGTCCGCGCCATATCCGGTGGTGCTATTGATTTTATTCGTTTGCCGAGAAACAAAGCGGAATTGACGAGTGAAGCGTTTACGGAATCGATCATTAAAAAGGTCGTCTCTGCATCAAAGGCAAATCCAGAGCGAACTCGTAAAAAAACACGCGTAAATAAAACAGTGTTGAACAAGAACATAACTAGTTTAAATGAGGCTGCCTATGAACAAACAATTGTAGCAATTGGAGCTTCAACTGGTGGCCCGCGTGCATTACAGACAGTATTGGTTGATCTTCCAAGTGATTTTAATGCGCCAATCGTTATCGTACAACATATGCCAGCAGGATTTACCCGCTCTTTAGCTGAACGATTGAATGGGCTAGCAGCAATTACTGTCAAAGAAGCTGAGGATGGAGAAGTTATTCAACCACGAACAGCTTACATTGCACCAGGAAATTTTCATATGAAGGTCGTTCGAGAGGATGGCTATAAAATTAAGTTGACGAAAGAAATTGAGCGTCTCGGCCATCGACCATCTGTTAATACTTTATTTGATTCATTAGCACAAATTTCTCAAATTAATATAATTGCTGTTGTGTTAACAGGAATGGGTAAAGATGGCGCAGAGGGAATAGAACAAATTAAAAAGAAAAATAAAAGAGCAATTATTATTGCCGAATCCAAAGAATCGGCCATCGTCTATGGGATGCCAGCTGCTGCAGTAAAAACAAGTTTAGTTAATGAAACGCTTCATCTCCAGGAAATTGGTAAGGTAATAACAAAATTTAAAAGGGAGTTAGGGGGAATTTAAGTGGATACAACGCAATATTTAGATGTTTTTATTGACGAGAGCACAGAGCATTTGGATACATTGTATCAACAGCTACTCAATCTCGAAAAAAACCCAACTGATAAATCAATTATAGAAGAAATATTCCGAGCAGCACATACGTTAAAAGGAATGTCTGCAACAATGGGGTATAGTGATTTAGCCAATTTAACACATATTCTTGAAAATGTTTTTGATGGAATCAGATACGATAAAATTAACGTACATACAAATATGATGGATACAATGTTTGATGCTGTTGATCATTTAAATGCGATGGTTGAAAACGTTGCGAACGGAGGAGACGGAACGCGCGATGTTACGTCAATCATTCAACTGCTAGAAAAAATTGAACGAGGAGAAAGTCCACCATCATCAAATGATAGAGAGCTAGATTCAATAGTAGTAGCCGAAACAGAGCAGCCGATGACAGAACTGGATGAATTTCAATTATCTATTTTAAACGAATCAACTGAACGCGGTTATTTTAACTATGAAATCCATGTTAAATTAAATGAAGATTGTTTATTAAAAGGTGCTCGTGTGTACATGGTTTTTGAAGTGCTTGAAAGACTAGGGGAAGTAATTAAGTCGGAACCACCAGTAAGCGAACTAGAAGAGGAAAACTTTGAACATTCATTCTCTGTTATATTCGTGTCTAAGCAAGACAAGGCTGAAATTATTGGGAAAATAAACAAGGTTTCTGAAATCCATTCAGTTGATGTTACTCCATTTTCGGTCACCGATTATAAAATAAAGCAAGAGCATCATACAGAGGACAGGAAACAGGAAACTGCAGGAAATAAAGAAAAAGATTCTTCTAAAAAAGTAAAAAAGCAACAAACTTCAATTAAAGGAGCACAAAGTAAAACGATTCGTGTCAACATAGACCGTCTTGATATTTTAATGAATTTGTTCGAGGAACTTGTAATAGATCGCGGGAGACTTGAACAAATTTCTTTAGATCTTAAACATTCGGATTTACAGGAAACGGTAGAACGGATGTCACGTATTTCAGGCGATTTACAAAATATTATTCTGACAATGCGTATGGTTCCAATTGATCACGTATTTAACCGTTTCCCACGGATGATCAGACAGCTTGCTCGTGAATTAGAGAAACAAGTTGAAATTGAAATTATTGGTAAGGATACAGAGCTTGATCGAACCGTTATTGATGAAATTGGTGATCCATTAGTTCATTTAATTCGAAATGCTATGGACCATGGAATTGAGACACCTGAAGAACGAACAGCAAAAGGAAAGCCAGAGCAAGGTACAATTCAACTTGAAGCTTACCATAGCGGAAATTATGTTTTTATTGAAATAAGAGACGATGGTGCTGGGATTAATAAAGAAAAAGTAATTCACAAGGCGATAAATAGTAACATTATTAGTCAGCATGAAGCAGAGACATTGACCGATCAGCAAGTGTATGAACTCATAATGGCGAGTGGATTTTCAACAAATGAAGAAATCTCAGATATTTCAGGGCGCGGAGTGGGCCTCGATGTTGTAAAAAATACGATCGAATCGTTAGGTGGTAGCATTTCGATTGATGCTAAGAAAGACGTAGGCTCAACATTTTCTATTCAGTTACCATTAACTTTATCGATAATATCCGTATTACTCGTTGAAATTGGTTCCGAAAAGTACGCTATTCCTCTATCATCGATTATCGAAACAGCGATATTACATAGGGACGAAATATTAAAAGCACATAATAAAAAAGTTATTGACTTCCGTGGTAACGTTGTCCCACTTACCTTTTTAAGTGAAATTTTCTCTGTTTCTAATAGCAAAAGTGCTGAAGATGATTATGTATCAGTAGTTATTGTTCGAAAAGGTAATAAAATGACAGGACTTGTTGTAGATTCGTTTATCGGGCAACAAGAAGTCGTGCTTAAAACTTTAGGGAATTATTTAACAAATGTATTTTCTATCTCCGGAGCAACGATACTTGGAGATGGGGAAGTCGCTTTAATTATTGACAGTAATGCTTTAATTAAATAATAGGAAAAGCTTATTTTAGAAGAACAACGATTTGAAAAAAACTACAAATATACTAGGTTCAGGAGGAACATTTTATGGAAAACAACCAAGTACAAGATAAGAAAGTTATTGTGTTCCAATTAAAAGATGAAGAATATGCTGTTTCAGTAGAGCAAGTAGGTTCAATTGAAAGAATTGAGCCCATAACAAGAGTTCCCCAAACAGCTAATTTTGTTAAAGGAGTTATCAATTTACGTGGGGTAGTAACACCGATTATTGATTTAAGAATCCGATTCGGTTTGGAGGAATCGTCTTATAACGAACTTTCTAGAATCATTATCGTTTATTTAGATGATATGGAAGTTGGTTTAATTGTGGACGAGGCGAACGATGTCATTGATATTCCTGTTAATGTTATAGAACCTGCTCCAGAGGTAGTTGGTACGGTTAATGTCGATTATATTGAAGGTGTTGCTAAATTAGATAATCGACTATTAATTTTACTTGATTTACAAAAAGTTTTATCAAAAGATGAAATAAAAGAATTGAAGACAGTGGATGGGTAATTGATGAGCTTTATACATTTATCGACCGAGCAAAAGGACGTATTGCAAGAAATTGGAAATATAGGAGCTGGCAACGCGGCGACTTCTATGTCACAACTTATTAATAAAAAAATTAATATGGAAGTTCCATCAGTTAAAATTGTCTCATTTGATGAAATGATGGAAATGATCGGTGGGCCAGAGGAAGTAATCGTAGCTATATTATTTCGCATAACTGGAGAGATGCCTGGTACGGTTTATTTCTTATCAACTGTTGAGGAAGCAAAAAGTTTAATAAGCCAATTAACGTTTAATTCCGATCTATCTTTCACAGAAAATGGGGAGTTGAATGAGTTGGCACTATCTGCATTACAAGAAGTAGGTAATATATTAACGGGATCCTATTTAACTGCATTGTCTGATTTTACTAATGTTACTATGCAGCCTTCTGTTCCTCATTTAAGTATTGATATGGCAGGAGCTACATTAACGGCAGGACTTATAGAATTATCTCAAGTAACGGATTATGCACTCGTTATTGATACGCAAATAACGGATGAGGTTGAAAACGAAAACAAAGGTATCCATGGGCAATTTCTTTTACTTCCTGATCCGGAGTCATTTTCAAAACTATTTACAGCTTTAGGAATCGATGATTATGCATGACGTGCAAACAGTTGTCAAGGTCGGGATATCAGACTTAAATATAGTACGAGCACCAAATATTATACGAACCTCTGGTTTAGGATCGTGTGTAGGTGCTGTAGTTTACGATTTATCCAAAAAGGTTGCCGGACTAGCCCATATCATGCTACCTGACTCGGCCTTGTCGAAACAAGAAAGCTTTAACGAATTCAAATATGCAGACACTGCTATTAATTGTTTAGTTCAGATGCTATGTGAAAACGGTGCAAGGAAATATGCGTTAAAGGCAAAAATTGCAGGGGGCGCTCAAATGTTTCAGTTTGCATCAAATACAGATGTTATGCGTATTGGGCCAAGAAATGTTGAAGCAGTTGAGCGTAAATTAAAAGAACATAATATTGCGATCGTTGCGGCTGATGTCGGCGGGAATAAAGGCAGAACGATAGAATTTGATCCAGCAACAGGAAAATTAAAAATAAAGACGGTAACGCAGGGGGAAGCATTTATATAATTTGTTAAAAAACCTTCGTTTTAGTTACGTATAAGAATATATGATAGGAGGAGCAACGATTACAATGAACCATTCTCCTCTAGTTCAAAAATTATGGAATAATTGGCTCGATCATAACGATGATCAAGCTGCAAGTGAACTAATCGAAAATTATATGTACCTAGTATCTTTCCACGTAGAAAGAATAGCAAGTCACTTGCCGGAAAGTGTACATAAAGATGATTTGAAAAGCTACGGCTTGATGGGCTTGTATGATGCGCTAACCAAATTCGAAACTAGCCGAAATTTAAAATTTGATACGTATGCATCCTTTCGAATACGCGGTGCAATAATTGATGGACTACGAAAAGAAGATTGGTTGCCTAGGTCTCTTCGTGAAAAAACAAAGCGAGTTGAACAAGTTTCTCGTGAATTAGAACAAAATCTTCAGCGTAGTCCAACTGCTCAAGAAATAGCGCTCCAACTAAACATGAAAACAGAGGAAGTTGAAACTATACTGAAGGATGCCCTCTTTTCTCATGTGTTGTCTATTGAAGATAAGCATGGCAATAACAAAGAAGAGCATATTGAAGGTATTGGACATTCGATACCCGACCAAACTGCGATTTTGCCCGACGAACATGTTGTTGATGAAGAAATTAAAAAGGAGTTAGTTAATAGCATTCATACTTTGAATGACAATGAAAAAATGGTTATCAGTTTGTTTTACAATGAGGAGCTTACTTTAACAGAAATTGGCGTTGTCTTAGGGTTAACGACATCTAGAATATCACAAATTCATAAAAAAGCGATTTTTAAATTACGTTCCACCTTACGTAAATTGGAAATGGTACAATAAATTCGCTCACACTAACGAAGGGGAATGGCGATGCTAAAGAAATACTTTAAGATTACGGTAGCACAAGATAAACTAACAGCAGAAATTCACATATTCGAAAATTACGCCGAAATAGATGAGCATTTAAATGAAAAAGCATTAAGACAGTTTCTTCAAGAAGAAAATATCCTATATGGAATTATTGAGCCAGCTATCCAGCAAGTGCTATCCAAGCCACAAAGTAAAGAGTTTCCTCTCAAAATTGCTGAAGGAAAATCGGAAGTCAATGGAATTGATGGCAAGCTAGAGTATATGGTTAACTTTAATTCTGAAATTAAAAAAACACCTAACTGGAATTTTCGGGATGTTATGCGAATACCAAGTGTAAATAAAGGCGATAAGATAGCAACGATTGTTGAACCGACGATGGGCAGACCCGGGAAAGATGTTTATGGAAATAAGCGTCGGGCTCGCCAGGGAAAACCTGTTTTAATAAAAGCAGGAAAAAACGTCACGCTAAATCCGGATGATCATACTTTTTATGCAAATTCGGAAGGTCAAGTTAGTGTAACTACCCGAAACATTCATGTTCATTCTGTATATGAGCTTAAAGAAAGCTTATCTATGAAGGTAGGAAATATCGACTTTGTAGGATCCGTTATTATTCATGGTGATGTGCCAACAGGCTATTCAATAAAAGCAAAAGGTGATATTAAAATTTTCGGAATGGTCGAAGCAGCATCATTGATGGCAGAAGGCTCGATTTTTGTATCGGAAGGAATGGCTGGGCTAAAGACCGGTTCATTACAAGCGGGTGAAAATGTCCATATCGGCTATTTAAATCAAGGGATTGTAACCGCAGGAGATACCATTTATGTGGAAAACTCAATCCTTCATAGTGAATGTACTGCTGAAAACAATGTGTTTTGTCAGCAAGGGAATATTATCGGGGGCTCTTTGTCAGTCGGAGGGACTGTCGAAGCAAAAGATGTAGGAAATCGTATGAATACGAAAACGGAAGTTTATTTTGGTATTAATAAATTAGAAAGCGAAAAAGAAAAAAGCTTACTCGCAAAAAAGTTAGAATTGGAAGAGACATTGAGTAAGTTAAAAATAATTGGTTCAAATTTAGAAAAGCAACAGTCAAAGGACAATCCTAAGCTACGAATTACATTACTACGACAAAGGCATTCGTTTAATAAAATCACAGCTCAACTAGATGAAATAAATAGAGAGCTAGAGCAAATGGATTCGCAGTTGGGGAAAGGTCAAGATTCTAAACTTATAGTAAAAGGGGTATTGTACCCAAGTGTAATCGTTGCTTTTGGTAAATATAAACGAACCATTGATAAAAACCATCACTATGTACAAGTGAAAGTAGTAGAAAAAGAAATATCACTAGCTCCTATTTAATACAGTCGTCTTTTTTTCGGAAAATGAATTTTCATAATTTAAGCCCCAAACAGGACAGGGGCATGGGTCTAGTCTGCGTGTGTAAATGGATGCTTTAAGTTGAATTTAGTCCGTTGTTTTAAAGTATTTGTTTTGAAATTTTGGATTAGTTTCTGGGAAATAAAAAAGACTCTCCGACAAGAGTGTGGAGGATATGAGACTTCAGTGGTGAGATCCCACAATGCGGCACACGGGAACGCTTGCCACGCCCTTGCGGAAAACAAGCAGATTACATAATGGGAAATGGTAGGAAACTGGCCGTATCCATTATTTCCTGAAGACCCTTTATTCCATTCCAAAGTTTCGTAAAATTATTTAAAAAGGAAGGGATTCTATTGAGTTGGAAGTCAATAGAAATGCAAGTGGCACTTCCGCGAACACACGATGCGGGAAAACTTCAAGACCAATTCATGCGGCAAGGGCAGCATTTTCAAGAATCGCTCGCCCAAAGTCAACTTAAGGAGCAGGAATTAAAACGAAAAAGAGTGAATGACCTTGAAGAAGTACAATCTACCGTAATTGAGGACGAACAAGAGAAATCGAAAGATAATGAGGAACAGAAAGAGCACGATAAAAGTAATAATAAGCGTAAAACCGCACGAGCACCGCATCCTTATTTGGGGAAAAAAATCGATTTAAGTAAATAGAAGGGGTTTATATGACATTCCTATCGATAAGCTTTATCCTTCATATTGTCACCTTTATTATTATATACCAACTTATGAAGCAGCTACGTGATTTAAAGCAAGGTAACATACAAGAAATACAAACTATATTTGAATCTTATTTACAAGAAATAAAGGAAGAAAACAACCGTTTGCAAAAAAAGATAAATGTTCAGCCCAAACCTAAATTCAATTCGACTCTGAAATATACCGATAACGAGACATCCTATGCAAAACAGGATAGCAAAACGAATGAACAGACAACCGTAAAGGATTTATTACAAACGTCATTGCAATCTAAAGTTTTACAAATGCATGACAAAGGGCTGACGATAGATGAAATAGCCCAAAAGTTAAATTGTGGTAAAACAGAAGTAGCACTTAGTATAAAAATGCAACAAAAAAAGAAGTAAATGCTTGATTGATCGTGCTGCATATGATATCTTTATTTTTGGTGTAAATCTTATAAACACCATTTGTTAACACACACGTTTGGTGATTTGGATATATGGTGCTACTGATTTGAAAGTAGTATATAGACGAATACGATCCAAACGGAGGAAAAACCATTAGGAGGAAAAAGAATGGCAGTAATTTCTATGAAGCAGTTGTTAGAAGCGGGTGTACATTTTGGTCACCAAACACGCCGCTGGAATCCAAAGATGAAGAAGTACATTTTTACAGAACGTAACGGTATTTACATTATTGATTTACAAAAAACCGTTAAGAAAATTGATGAAGCATACAAGTATGTTAAGGAATTAGCAGCGAATGGCGGAACTGTTCTTTTTGTCGGAACAAAAAAACAAGCACAAGAATCTGTCCGTGATGAAGCTACTCGTGCAGGTATGTTTTATGTAAACCAGCGTTGGTTAGGTGGAACACTTACGAACTTTCAAACAATCCGCAAACGTATTAATCGTTTAAAGACAATTGAGCGTATGGAAGAAGATGGTACGTTTGACGTATTACCTAAAAAAGAAACTGTTGAATTATTAAAAGAAAAGGCACGGTTAGTTAAATTTCTTGGCGGTATAAAAGAAATGAAAAAACTACCTGATGCATTATTTGTAATTGATCCACGAAAAGAGCGCATTGCAATTGCAGAAGCTCATAAATTAAACATACCTATCGTAGGTATTGTAGATACGAACTGCGATCCAGATGAAATTGATTACGTTATCCCGGCAAACGATGATGCAATTCGTGCCGTTAAACTATTAACATCTAAAATGGCTGACGCTATTCTAGAAGCTAGACAAGGAGAAGAGCAAGAAGAAGCTCCTAAGGAAGAAGCGAGTGGGGAACAAGCAGAAGCAGTGAAAGAGTAATTTTTCGTGTAGAAGTAGGTTGGGTGATAAGGGGATAAACCTTTTATCACCTTTTTTAAAGCAAGGCGATTGCTAAATATGTACTATGGAAATAATTTCACTTAAAATGCGACACGATAAGTATGTGGATGAATCAAAAAAGCATAAGATGCTCAAAAAGCGATAGAATCAAATTACGAAATTCGTATGGGAGGAAAAACAATGGCAATTACTGCAAAAATGGTAAAAGAATTACGTGAACAAACAGGCGCAGGTATGATGGATTGTAAAAAGGCATTACAAGAAACAGATGGTAATATGGAAGAAGCTGTCGACTTTTTACGTAAAAAAGGCGCGTCCCAAGCAGCTAAAAAAGCGGGAAGAATCGCTGCAGAAGGCTCTACATTTATTGAAGTGAATGAGAATACAGCTGTTCTTTTAGAGGTTAACTGTGAAACGGACTTCGTTACGAAAAATGATACATTCAAGCAGCTTTTACAAGAATTAGGAAAGCATTTAGTTGCAAATCAGCCTGCAACTGTTGAAGAAGCGCTGCAACAAAAATGGCAAGGTTCAGACGTTACAGTTGAAGCTCATATAAACACAATTGTCGCAACGATTGGGGAGAAAATCTCACTTCGCCGTTTTGCGATTTTAACGAAATCAGATAACGATTCATTTGGTGCTTATTTACACATGGACGGCCGAATTGGTGCGTTAACTCTATTAGAAGGAACGAATGATACAGAGGTTGCAAAAGACGTTGCAATGCATGTTGCAGCTGCGAACCCAACGTATGTTTCTCGTGAAGATGTTGCTGAGGAAGAAGTAAATCGTGAGCGAGATATTTTAAAAGAGCAAGCACTAAGCGAAGGCAAGCCTGAAAAAATTGTTGAGAAAATGGTTGAAGGCCGTTTAGGTAAGTTTTTTGAACAGATTTGTCTATTGGATCAAAGTTATGTTAAAGATCCAGACAACAAGGTGAAAAAGTATGTAGCTGATAAAGGGGCTACTGTAAAAACATTTGTACGATACGAAGTTGGCGAAGGTATGGAAAAGCGTGAAGAAAACTTTGCCGAGGAAGTAATGAGCCAAATGAAAAATTAATTGCCTTTTTAATAGGGGACACTTTGTGTTCCCTATTTCTCAATGGTATAATAACGACAAGACTTTAAAATAAATATAACATTAACGGAGGTTACCATGACTTCAGCTCGCTACCGTAGAATTGTATTAAAATTGAGTGGGGAAGCATTAAGCGGAACCCAAGGTTTTGGTATAGACCCTAAAATTATTAAATCGATCGCTGCTCAAGTTAAAGAAGTAGCAGAGCTAGGAATTGAAATTGCCATTGTTGTTGGAGGCGGAAATATTTGGCGAGGTAAAGTAGGCAGTGAAATGGGAATGGATCGTGCAACTGCAGACTATATGGGCATGCTAGCAACAGTAATGAATTCCTTAGCGCTACAGGACAGCTTGGAAACAATGGGTATTCAAACTCGTGTACAAACATCAATAGAAATGCGTCAAGTGGCTGAACCATACATAAGAAGGAAAGCGATTCGCCATTTGGAAAAAAAGCGAGTAGTTATTTTTGCTGCCGGAACAGGGAATCCGTATTTCTCAACGGATACAACCGCAGCGTTACGAGCAGCTGAAATAGAAGCTGAAGTAATTTTAATGGCGAAAAATAACGTCGATGGTGTATACACAGACGATCCAAAACTAAATAAAGACGCTCAGAAGTATGACAAGCTTTCTTATATGGAAATGCTGAATGAAGGGTTGGAAGTAATGGATACAACTGCTTCATCCCTATGTATGGACAATGATATTCCGTTAATAGTATTTTCAATTACGGAAGAAGGAAATATTAAAAGAGTCGTGCAAGGTGAAATACTCGGAACTACGATTAGGGGGAAATAAGATGACGACGGATATAATGAATCAAATGCAGGAAAAGATGGATTTAGCTGTACAAGCATTTTCTAAAAACTTGGCAACAGTTCGAGCTGGACGAGCTAATCCTAGCTTATTGGACAGTGTATTTGTCGATTACTATGGTGCAATTACACCACTTAACCAGCTTTCTACAATCGGGGCACCGGAAGCAAGATTACTTGTTATTACTCCTTTTGATAAGTCAGCAATTGGTGATATGGAAAAGGCTATTCAAAAAGCCGATCTTGGTTTATCTCCATCCAGTGACGGAAATGTTATACGTATAAACATTCCTGCACTAACGGAGGATAGACGGAAGGAACTTGTTAAAGTGGTTGGTAAGTTTGCTGAAGAATCAAGAGTTCAAATTAGAAATATTCGACGTGAAGCAAATGATCAACTGAAAAAAGCTGAAAAAGAAAATGAATTGACCGAGGATGAACTGCGCATAGCACAGGATAACGTACAGAAACAAACCGATCGTTATATTAATGACATCGACTCGCTCGCTAAAAATAAAGAAGAAGAGATAATGGAAGTTTAATATTTTGCGTTCTTAATTTATACGAATATGCACCCTCTTAATTAGAAGAGGGGCTTTTTTTCTTTAAATGTATTATAATAAAATAATGCAAAGATTTTTTAGTCATACTATTCTTTTCTCCTTCATAACGATTTGAGTTAAAAGGATCGTATAGAGATACTCGACTATTTGGGGGACAAATGATGTCAATGAAACTTCCTTTTTTTAGAAAAAAGCGTACGACAAATTTTGAACGTATAACACTGGATAATCCGCCCGACCATGTTGCAATCATTATGGATGGAAACGGACGATGGGCAAAAAAAAGAGGATTACCTCGCATAGCAGGCCATAAAGAAGGTATGGATGTTGTGAAAAATATTGTTTCTGTTGCGATCAAGTATAATGTTAAAGTTTTGACGTTATATGCCTTTTCAACGGAAAATTGGAAAAGACCAAAGGCAGAGGTCGAATTTTTAATGAAGCTCCCCAAGGAGTTCCTCCATGTATACTTGCCAGAAATGATTGAAAATAATGTTAGAATTGAGACGATCGGCGAATTCGATGTGTTACCTGACTATACGCGGGAGGCTGTACAGTATGCCAAGGAGCAAACGAGTCAGAATGATGGTTTGTTGCTGAATTTTGCTTTAAACTATGGGAGCAGGCTCGAAATAATTCGTGGGATAAAGCAAATGATGTCAGATGTAGATGCATCCAAAATTACCCTTGATGACTTGGATGAACAGCTTTTTTCTAACTACTTATATACAAATGGGTTGTCTGATCCAGACTTGCTAATACGGACGAGTGGCGAACAACGTTTAAGCAATTTTCTTCTTTGGCAGCTTGCATATACGGAATTTTGGTTTACAGACGTGTTATGGCCTGATTTTAATGAAGAAATATTTCGACAAGCATTACTTGATTACCAACAGCGTAAACGACGTTATGGTGGAATATAAGGTGTGAATGAAAATGAAACAACGAATATGGACAGCTATAGTAGGATTAATTGTAGTAATTCCAATATTATTAATCGGTTCTTGGCCATTTATTTTATTTACATACGTACTGGCGACGATTGCTCTATTTGAATTGTTTAACGCGGATCGTAAAAGTTTGCGAATTGTACCAGTAAGTATAGCGCTGTTGTTTATGTGGTTTCTATTAATACCAGATAAAGAATCAATTATAACAGACGCAAATCAGCTAGTTACAAAGCTAGTCATTTTATTTATTATGTTATTATTAGCTTATATTGTACTATCTAAAAACACATTTACTTTCGCACATGCAGGCTTTCTGATCTTGGCAACAGCGTATATAAGTATTGGGTTTTATTTTATCATCGTTGCACGTCTTACAGGTTTAAATTACGTATTGTTTATTTTGTTTATCATTTGGGCTACTGACTCGGGAGCATATTTTTTTGGAAAAGCTTTCGGAAAGAGAAAGTTGTGGCCAGTTATTAGCCCAAACAAGACAATTGGCGGGGCGATCGGCGGTATTGTACTTGCTTTAATTACTGCAATTGTATTTCAGTTTATTTATCCATTTACAATGAATGCTTTTGAAATTGCAGGAATAGCGATTTTAATTTCAATTGTAGGGCAGGTCGGTGATTTGGTTGCATCTGCTTGTAAACGATATTATGAAATTAAAGATTTCGGTCATATTCTTCCAGGTCATGGAGGGATTTTAGACCGATTGGATAGCTTGTTGTTTGTTTTACCTTTTTTATACTTAATAGAATTTATTGCATAATCGTTACTAACGATTAGTAAAATAGTATCACCTGGATATGTAAACAAGCTTCTATTTATTCACCGATAAAGGAGTGCTTCTTTTGAACACCATTATTGCGTTTATTCTAATGTTTGGTTTGCTCGTGTTTGTCCACGAATGGGGGCATTTAATCTTTGCTAAACGAAGCGGAATGCTTGCACGAGAGTTTGCGATCGGATTCGGTCCAAAAGTACTTTATTTTACAAAAAACGAAACACTGTATACGATTCGCTTATTGCCAATTGGTGGATACGTTCGGGTTGCAGGTGAAGATCCAGAAATTATTGAGCTGAAGCCTGGTCACCATATTGGTTTGGAATACAATTCGGATGGATACGTAAAGCAAATTATCGTAAACAATAAGTCAAAGCACCCTACTGCACAGGTCATTGAAGTGGAAAGAGCTGATCTTGATCATGACCTCGTAATAGAAGGTTATGAAATAGGGGAAAATGAAAAGCTAACTTTTAAGGTTGCACGTGATGCCGTTTTCGTTATGGATGAAAAGGAGACACAAATAGCCCCATTTGACCGTCAATTCGCATCTAAAACTGTTGGACAAAGAGCGATGCAATTATTTGCAGGTCCGATGATGAATTTTATCCTTGCAATTCTTATCTTTGTTATTTTAGGTCTCGTTCAAGGTATTCCTTCAGATCGAGCTTTAATTGGCGATGTGCAAGCAGATAGTCCTGCACATGATGCAGGAATTAAAAGCGGGGATGAAATAATTCAAATTGAAGGGAATTCAGTTACTACGTGGAAAGAATTTACTGATGTTGTAAAAGCACGTCCTGAAAGTCCAATTGACATGCTCGTTCTACGTAAAGATGGGGAAGAGCACGCCCTTACAGTTGTGCCAAAAAAAGCGACCGATATGGAAGGCAATGAGATTGGTCAAGTAGGAGTAACGCTAGCATTTGAAAAATCTTTTTTTGGTACCTTTAAGTATGGCTTTGTACAAACATATGAAACGACTAAGCTTATTTTAGTTAATTTAGGAAAGCTAATTACAGGACAATATTCGCTTGATATGATCTCAGGACCTGTTGGAATTTATGATGCAACGGATCAAGTTGTGCAAACTGGTTTTATGAATTTCTTAATGTGGACAGCAATGCTTAGTATTAACCTCGGTATTATTAATCTTGTACCATTGCCAGCACTGGATGGTGGAAGACTTTTATTTGTCGGTATAGAAGCGATTAGAGGAAAGCCAATAGATCCACAAAAGGAAGGAATCGTTCACTTTGTTGGATTTGCATTACTTATGTTACTTATGATTGTTGTGACATGGAATGATATTCAGCGTCTCTTTCTTTAAATGGTTTTTCTCAATAATCGGGATTAAAAGTGCAAGAAAATCGCCTCAAGCCTTATATTATATAAAGAGCCGCTTGAGGTTTTTTACATGGAATACATTGTTAAATTGCTGGCTTCCAGCGTAGGAGGATTAAGTATGCATATTTCAAAAGAAGAAAAATTAACCGTATTGCTTGATCAGCTCCAGATGCCTGCTGATATTGTTGACAGCTATTTCAAGCATAGTACGTTGGAGAAACTGGAAGTATTTAAAAAAACGAAAACATGGGTTTTTCATTTGCAACTGACTTCTGTCCTCCCGTTGGCAATCTATCAATTGTTAGTAACTAAATTAAAAGATGCCTTTCAAAAAATTGCTCATGTAGACATAGTTATACTTACAAAAAATCGAAGCTGCGAGGATGAGGTTATTTGTGATTATTGGGGGCTCTTTCTCCAAACAACAGCTTCTCATTTATCACCTGCTCACAGTGATCTGCTACTTAATCAAATGCCGAAAGTAGATCAAAACAAATTATGTTTAATAGCTAGGAATGAAACAGAAGCATCTTTAGTAAAGCGCCGAATAGAAAAAGACTTTCAATCGTTCTGTCAGAAGATTGGTGCACGAACGTACATGCTTGAGTTTTCTGTAGAAACTTTGGAAGCAGACGTCCAAAAATTTCGAGAACAAAAGTATAAGGAAGATAAAGAGCTCGCTTTACGAACGATACAAGATAAAGAAAATAGAGAAAATGCGCAGGAGAAAAATAGTGTGCCTAAATCCTTAATGATCGGTTATGAAATTAAAGATGAACCGATGCAAATGATTGATATTCAAGAGGAAGAACGTCGCGCCGTTGTCCAAGGATACATTTTTGCAGTAGAGATTCGAAAACTACGTTCTGGGCGCAGTTTATTACTTGTAAAAGCGACCGATTATACAGATTCACTTGAAATAAAGATGTTTTCCAGAAATGATGAAGATGAATCTATGTTTGAAGCGGTAAAAGAAGGAATTTGGATTAAGGCTAGAGGTCGCATCCAAACGGATATGTATTCAAACGAACTCGCAATGATGGCAAACGACATGAATCAGGTCACCGTTACATCTCGTAAAGACGATGCTCCAGAAGATCAAAAACGTATTGAACTACATGCACACACAACGATGAGTCAGCTAGATGCGGTTGTTTCACCCTCTCGATTAATTGAACAAGCTGCTAGCTGGGGACACAATGCTATTGCAATTACAGATCATGCTGGTGTACAAGGTTTTCCAGAAGCACATGCAGCAGGAAAGAAACACGAAATAAAAGTAATCTACGGTGTAGAAGCAAATCTAGTCGATGATGGTATACCAATCGCTTATAATGAAAAGGACATCGATTTAAAGGACGCAACATACGTTGTTTTTGATGTGGAAACGACCGGACTATCTGCCGTTTATGATACGATTATTGAGCTTGCCGGTGTGAAAATATATCAAGGTGAAATTATTGATCGGTTTGAATCTTTTGCCAACCCACACAAGCCATTGTCTAACCGAATTATTGAAATTACCGGAATTACAGATGATATGCTTGTTGATGCACCAGAAGTCGATAACGTTTTAAGAAACTTTCAGGAGTGGATGGGTGACAGTATATTAGTAGCCCACAATGCAAGCTTCGATATTGGCTTTTTAAACGAGGGTTTTAAAAGAATGGGTTTTGAACAAGTGAAAAATCCAGTAATCGATACATTAGAACTGGCACGACTATTATATCCTGACTTAGGGAATCACCGTTTGAATACGTTATGTAAGCTGCTTGATATAGAATTAACACAGCACCATCGTGCAATATACGATGCAGAAGCAACTGGTTACATGTTTTGGAAATTCGTACAGGATTTACAAAGTAAGGACATTTTAAATCATAAGCAACTTAATGATCATATGGGAGAAGGAAATGCTTACCAAAATTCTCGTCCAAGTCATTGTATTTTGCTTGCTGCCAATCAAAAGGGCCTTAAAAATTTATATAAACTCGTATCGTATTCGCACATTAATTACTTTTATCGGGTGCCCCGTGTGCCTCGTTCTCTCTTAAATAAACATCGAGAGGGACTATTAGTAGGCTCGGGCTGTGCGCAAGGTGAAGTTTTTGAGACAATGATGCAGAAATCGGCTGAAGAAGCAGAAAAGGCTGCAGCTTTTTATGATTATATAGAAGTACAGCCACCCGCAAACTATATAAATCTATTGGGCGATATCATTCCTAATGAAGCGCAAGTATTAGATATTATTACGAAAATAGTAGATTTAGGGGAACGAATAAATAAACCAGTAGTAGCAACAGGTAATGTCCACTATATCGAGGAGCATGAAAAGCTTTATAGAAAAATTTTAATTGCATCCCAAAAAGGTAACCCTTTAAATAGACAAACAATACCAGACACCCCATTTCGCACGACAACTGAAATGCTAGAGGCATTCCATTTTTTAGGGGAGGAAAAGGCACGCGAAATAGTAGTTGAAAACACAAATTTAATAGCTGACAAAATTAAAACGATATCACCTATACAGGATGATTTGTACACACCAACAATTGAAGGTGCGGATCAAGAAGTAAGGAATTTAACGTATGGTAACGCAGAGGCGATTTATGGCAAGCCAGTGCCTAATATCGTAAAGGAACGATTGGAAAAAGAACTATCGAGTATAATTGGTCACGGATTTGCTGTAATATATTTAATCTCGCATAAGCTCGTTAAAAAGTCACTAATTGACGGTTATTTGGTAGGTTCTCGAGGGTCGGTTGGTTCATCGCTAGTTGCAACGATGATGGAAATTACAGAAGTGAACCCACTGCCAGCCCATTACGTCTGCACCCATTGTCACTATAACGATTTTATTACCGATGGCTCCGTCGCAAGTGGATTCGATTTAAAAGATAAAGATTGCCCAAAATGCAACAAATCCTTAAAAAAGGATGGTCAAGATATTCCTTTTGAAACATTTTTAGGTTTTAAAGGGGATAAAGTTCCAGACATCGATTTAAACTTTTCTGGTGAATATCAGCCAAAGGCTCATAATTATACGAAAGAATTGTTTGGTGTTGATAATGTTTATCGAGCCGGTACAATCGGTACAATCGCAACAAAAACTGCATATGGGTACGTCAAAGGATATGCATCTGATAATCAGTTGCATTATAAAGGAGCAGAAACGGATCGACTCGTTCAAGGCTGTACGGGAGTAAAAAGAACGACCGGACAACATCCAGGAGGAATAATCGTAGTTCCAACAGAAAAGGAAATATATGATTTTACTCCGATCCAATTTCCAGCAGATGACCGAAAAAGCGAGTGGCGAACGACGCACTTTGATTTTCATTCAATTGAAAATAATTTGTTAAAATTAGATATTCTCGGTCACGATGATCCGACTGTTATACGCATGCTTCAGGATTTAAGCGGAATTGATCCTCTAACGATACCTACAGATGATAAAGAAGTTATGAAAATATTTTCTGGAACGGAATCAATTGGTGTAACTCCTGAACAAATTAATTGTAAAACAGGGACACTAGGGGTACCTGAATTCGGTACTTCTTTCGTCCGACAAATGCTTGAAGAAACAAAGCCAAAAACATTTGCCGAGCTTGTTATCATTTCCGGTTTATCACATGGAACGGATGTTTGGCTTGGTAATGCGCAAGAATTAATTAATGATGGAATTTGTGAACTGTCTGATGTTATCGGTTGCCGCGACGATATTATGGTATATTTAATGCATAAAGGTTTGGAAGCGTCTCTTGCCTTTAAAATAATGGAATTTGTACGAAAAGGGAGAGGACTTCAGGAAGAATGGATAGAAGAAATGAAAAAACACGATGTGCCAGATTGGTATATTGAATCGTGTCAAAAGATAAAGTATATGTTTCCAAAAGCACATGCTGCAGCATATGTGTTGATGGCCGTAAGAATAGCTTACTTTAAAGTTCATCACCCAATACTTTTTTATGCAGCCTATTTTTCTATTCGAGCAGCTGATTTTGAATTGGAAACGATGGTAAGAGGGTCTGATGCGTTACGCGAGCGTATTGAAAATATTAAAGCAAAAGGTAATGAAGCATCTCCTAAAGAAAAGAACTTACTAACTGTTTTAGAAGTTTCATTAGAAATGTGGGAACGTGGCTTCTCGTTAAAGCAAGTAGATTTATACAAATCAAGTGCAACTGAATTTATCGTTGACGGAAACTCATTAATCCCTCCATTTAATGCTGTAGATGGACTTGGTACAAATGCAGCTTTAAATATCGTTAAAGCAAGAGAGGACGGAGAGTTTCTATCGAAAGAAGATTTACGAGTTCGTAGTAGAATTTCGAAGACTGTTTTGGAGTATTTAGATAAGCAAGGTTGCTTGAATGGTATGGCCGAACAAAACCAACTATCACTTTTTTAAAAAATAACACCCACAAATACGTGACTCAATCGAAAGAAAGATATTGCTTGCACGGAGATCATACATATGGTATGATTCTTTTGGGTAAGTAATCATACGTACGGATTTGAAGAGTGGGAACTTTCCCACTCTTTCTTCATACTACTGCACTTCTAAACTACTCCCTTGCCACAGCACTCGGCAAGGGTTTTATATTGAAACAGGTGGATGCATGGAGAATTTAAATCATTCATGAGGATCATTGCGCCTTTTTACGAAAAGGGATAGATACGAACAGTCGTCTCGGGTGCAGTTGCTTTTAGAAAAAGTGATTGTAATGGAGTAACGTAATGTACGATCTCTTTTTTAAAAATATTAAATCATCGCTTATGAAAAAAATACCTAGATCGTATAGCTACTAGGCATATTTTATAATGAAGCTTAAATGAAAAGCTATATTAAGGTTAATAATATAATAATACACATTTTTGGATAGAGGAGGATGCTATTTGGGTTCAAAAATTGTCGACATCGTAGAAGAGCTCGTACGGCCCATTTTAAATGAAAAGGATATGGAGTTAGTCGATGTTGAGTATGTAAAAGAAGGCAAAAACTGGTTTTTACGGGTGTACATTGATACTGAAGAGGGTGTCGATATTACAGAGTGTGGGGCAGTATCTGAGCAATTGAGTGCAAAGCTAGATGAGTCCGATCCAATAAAAGGTGCTTATTTTCTAGAAGTATCCTCACCTGGTGCAGAACGTCCATTAAAATCAAAAAATGATTTCATTAAAAATGTAAACAATAATGTTTATGTAAAGCTATATGCACCTTTTGAAGGTGCAAAGGAATACGAAGGAATATTAATAAACTTCGAAGGTGACATAGCAACTATTGAATATAAAGATAAAACACGGAAAAAGCAAGTAGAAATACCATATAATCAAATAGCCCAAGCTAGACTTGCGGTTGTGTTTTAAAGGGGGAGAAAAAAATGAGCAATCAACTGTTCGATGCAATCAACTATTTAGAAAAAGAAAAAGGGATTGATAAAGATATTTTGCTGGAAGCGCTTGAAGCAGCACTGATTTCCGCATATAAGAAAAATTTTAAGTCTGCAACAAATGTCCGCGTAGCAGTTAGCGAATCGGAAGGAACGATGAAGGTTTATTCAAGAAAAACCGTTGTTGAGGAAGTTGAAGATACGCAAGAAGAAATCTCTATAGAGGAAGCGCAAGATATTGATCCGAATTATGAATTGGATGATGTAATTGAAGTGGAAATTACACCGAAGGATTTTGGCAGAATAGCCGCTCAGGCAGCAAAGCAAGTTGTTACTCAACGAGTAAGGGAAGCAGAGCGCGGAGTTATATTTAGTGAGTACGCTGACAGAGAAGAGGATGTAATGACAGGAATTATCCAAAGAAAAGATTCTCGCTTCATTTATGTCAACTTAGGGAAAATTGAAGCAAAGTTAGCAGATACAGAACAAATCCCAACCGAAAAATATGACATTCATGATCGGATTAAAGTATTTGTTACAAAGGTTGAAAATACGAGTAAAGGCCCGCAAATTTACATTTCTCGCTCACATCCTGGCTTGTTAAAACGTCTGTTTGAAATGGAAGTACCCGAAATATATGAAGGTATAGTAGAAATTAAATCGATTTCTAGAGAAGCTGGCGATCGATCGAAAATTTCTGTATATGCGCCCGACCCAGAAATTGACCCAGTCGGTTCGTGTGTTGGTCAAAAGGGACAGCGCGTGCAAGCGATCGTTAATGAACTAAACGGTGAGAAAATAGATATTGTTGAGTGGTCAGAGGATCCCGTCGTATACGTATCAAATGCACTAAGTCCTTCAAAAGTTATTGATGTGCTTGTTAATGAAGAGGAAAAGTCTACTACTGTAATTGTTCCAGACTATCAGCTCTCATTAGCAATTGGAAAGCGTGGGCAAAACGCTCGACTTGCTGCTAAGCTAACTGGCTGGAAAATAGATATTAAAAGTGAAACAGTTGCTAAAGAAGAAGGGCTTTTAGCGGAAGAAGAATCCACTTATTTAGATGAAAACTTTTTTGAATAAGGAGGGTTTTGCAAAGTGAGAAAAAGAAAAACGCCACAAAGAAAATGTATCGTAACGAATGAAATGAAGCCGAAAAAAGAACTCATTCGAGTTGTTCGCAATAAAGATGGTGAAGTGTTCGTTGATCCAACTGGGAAGAAGAATGGTAGAGGTGCTTACGTATCTCTTGATATAAATGTTATAGATAAAGCAAAGCAATCAAATGTCTTTGCAAATGCGTTCCAAACGAAAATAGATGATACAATTTATGATGAATTAAAGACGTATGTACAAGGGAAAAATAAATGAAAAGCAATTACTTAAACCTTGTTGGATTAGCAATTCGTGCAAGAAAGTGTTCTGTCGGTGAAGAAAACATTGTAAAAGATATTCAGAAAAACAGGGCAAAGCTTGTACTATTAGCCAATGATATTGGAGCACAAACGAAAAAAAAACTGACAGATAAATGTAATTATTATGGAGTGCCTTTTGCAATAATTACCGAAGATCGGGAAGCTTTGTCCCAAGCGATCGGTAAATCAAAAAGGGTAGCTGTTGCTATTTTAGACGCAGGATTTGCCGCTAAAATAAAATCACTACTTGGTTAAATAAATTCGGGGGTGGATGTATGAGTAAAATGCGTGTATATGAATATGCGAAAAACAATAAATTAACGAGTAAAGATGTTATACAAAAATTGAAAGCTTTAAATATTGAAGTTGCGAATCATATGTCAACAATATCTGCAAATACGGTTGCAAAACTCGATGAACAATTTAAACGAGCAATCGATAATAAAGTAGAAAACACAAATCAACAAGGAAATAAACCGAAAAAAAAGGCGGTCAATGTGAATAAAAATCAATCGAAACCGAAACAGCATACGAATCAAGGTGCACAGAAAAAACATAAAAACCAAAAGCATAATCAAAAAAGGCAACAAAGAGATAATGCTCCAAAACAAAAGCCGGTAACGGTAACACCGGACAAAATTGTTTACCACGATACGTTAACAGTAAATGAATTGGCGGAGAAGCTTCATAAAGATACCTCCGAGATTATTAAAAAGTTAATGTTTCTTGGTGTAATGGCTACGAAAAACCAAGATCTTGATGATGACGCTATCGAGCTGATCTGTACTGAGTATGGAGTTTTAGTAGAAAAAGAAATTATTTTAGAAGACACTGATTTTGAAAAGTATTTAACTGAAAGTAAAGCAGAAGATTTAGTGAATCGCCCTGCGGTTGTTACGATCATGGGTCACGTCGACCATGGTAAAACAACATTGCTTGATTCAATCCGACATACAAAAGTAACCGCTGGAGAAGCGGGAGGAATTACCCAACATATTGGTGCGTACCAAGTAGAAAGTGCAGGTCAAAAAGTTACATTTTTAGATACACCTGGACATGAGGCATTTACAAGTATGCGTTCACGTGGAGCACAAGTAACGGATATTGCAATTTTAGTTGTTGCTGCTGATGACGGTGTAATGCCACAAACTGTAGAAGCAATTAATCACGCGAAGGCTGCAGAAGTACCAATTATCGTTGCGGTAAATAAAATGGATAAAGAAACAGCTAACCCAGACCGTGTTATGCAAGAATTAACGGAATATGAATTGATTCCAGAGGATTGGGGTGGAAGTACCATCTTCGTCCAACTGTCTGCTATTAAAGGAGAAGGAATTGAAGAATTAATTGAGATGATCCTTCTTATTGCTGAGATGGAAGAATTAAAAGCAAATCCAAAGCAGAACGCATTTGGTACAGTAATTGAAGCACAGCTTGATAAAGGCCGTGGCGCAGTTGCAAGTCTTTTGGTCCAAGATGGTACATTACGAGTCGGTGAGACACTCGTAATAGGTAATACGTATGGACGTGTACGAGCG
This sequence comes from Virgibacillus sp. W0430, assembly GCF_051846935.1. NCBI lineage: Bacteria > Bacillati > Bacillota > Bacilli > Caryophanales > Bacillaceae > Virgibacillus > Virgibacillus sp. W0430. Next base: position 138,680 of record NZ_JBPYCS010000003.1, on the reverse strand, counting down.
ATGGTAAACGATCTAGGCATACGTGTAGATGAAGCTGGTCCTTCTACACCAGTAGAAATAACTGGACTAAATGCCGTGCCACAGGCGGGAGATCAATTTCTCGTATTTGCAGATGAGAAAAAGGCGCGTCAAATTGGCGAAACGCGTGAACAAAAGTTTATTCAAGAAACACGTGGTGGTCAAGTGAAGGTTAGCCTTGATGATTTATTCGAACAAATTAAGCAAGGTGACATGAAAGAAATTAATATAATTATAAAAGCAGATGTACAAGGATCTGCTGAAGCACTTGCTTCCTCTCTACAAAAAATAGAAGTTGAAAATGTTCAAATTAAAATCATTCATACAGCTGTTGGTGCTATTACTGAGTCTGACATTATATTAGCATCTGCATCAAACGCGATTGTTATCGGCTTTAACGTTCGCCCGGATGTAAATGCACAAAAAGCAGCTGAGATGGAAAAAGTAGATGTACGATTACATCGAATCATTTACAAAGCAATTGAAGAAATCGAAGCAGCGATGAAAGGTATGTTAGATCCCGAGTTTGTGGAGAAGGTTATTGGGCAAGCAGAGGTACGTGAAACATTTAAAGTATCTAAGATTGGGACGATAGCAGGGAGCTATGTAACAGACGGTAAAATTTCTCGGAATGCAGGCGTACGATTAATAAGAGATGGTGTTGTCCTTTACGAAGGAGAAATTGATGCATTAAAACGATTTAAAGATGATGTAAAAGAAGTTCAACAAAATTACGAATGCGGAATTACAATAAAAGATTTTAATGATATTAAAGAAGGCGATATCATTGAAGCATTCGTCATGGAAGAAATTGAAAGGAAATGATCATATATGCCGAGGTAGAATGTGTACTGTATACCCCACATTCTTTAAAGCAAAAGCGTTCGATTGTTAAACGACTTGTTTCTAAGCTTCGTAACGATTTTAATGTTACGGTAGCAGAGCTTGACTATCAGGACTTGTGGCAACGAACAAAACTTGGCATTGTTACGATTTCTAATGAGCAAAAGATTGCTGAACAGTTAATTCAGGAAGTTTTAAAAACGATTGACCAAAATCCAGAGTTGGAACGGACACTAACAAGTGTGAATCGTATTTAACGATTAACCGCCCTGTAAATGAATGAAATGGATCATCTTCTGATTTGAGGTGAATGTATTGAGCGAATTACGAGCAAATCGTATAGCAGAACAACTTAAAAAAGAAATAGGAGAAATTTTAAACCGAAAAATAAAAGATCCTAGAGTTGGATTTGTTACGATTACAGATGTCGAAGTAACAGGCGATTTACAGCAAGCGAAAGTTTTTATTTCCGTATTAGGGGATGAAAGAGAACGAGAAGATACGCTGAAAGGTTTAGCAAAGGCAAATGGATTCATTCGTGCAGAAATAGGCAGTAGGATACGGTTACGTAAAACGCCGGAAATCTTATTCGAAATTGATGAAACGATTGAATATGGAAATCGTATTGAAACGTTACTCCGAGATTTAGATAAATAAATATTAATCTGACTCACCGAAACGAACGGCGAGTCAGATTTTTCCTTTTCATTTTTCGTTCAGCCTTGAAAGGAGTACGATAAATTTGAATGGCATATTACCGTTATGGAAGCCAAAGGGATTAACATCTCACGACTGTGTTGCTAAAATTCGTAAATTATATGGAACAAAAAAAGTAGGACACACGGGAACCCTCGATCCAGAAGTGGAAGGTGTGCTTCCGATATGCATTGGACAGGCAACAAAGCTTGTGCCTTTTATGCAAGAAGCAAAAAAAACATACATCGCTCGAATCGTACTAGGGACCGCAACAGAAACAGAGGATGCAGAAGGTGCCATTATTGAACAAAAGGTTGTAATGGATCGACCATCATCGGATCGTATTCTTCGCGTGTTGGAACTTTTTAAAGGTGAAATCACTCAAATACCACCTATGTATTCTGCAGTAAAAGTTCAAGGAAAACGATTGTATGAATATGCTCGAGCAAAGCAAACGGTCGAACGACCAAGTCGATTAGTTACCATATACGAAATTGAAAAGCTAAGTGAATTAGACGAAAGTAACAGCTTTGAAATTAAAGTTGTATGCTCAAAAGGGACATACATTCGTACGTTATGTGTAGATATTGGTAAGAAGTTAGGGTTCCCCGCTCATATGGGCCATTTAATCCGTACAGAGAGCTGCACATTAACTGCAATGGATACGGTTCAGTTTGCCGATATTGAACGCGAAAAAACATTTAATAATGAAGCAGCACTGTTGTTGCCAATGCTTTCTGGTCTTAAAGGAATGGATCGAATCGAAGTAGATGGTGCATTGGAAAAGAAAGTTTTGCATGGACAAGTTTTGGATAAACCAACAATACCATTAAATACAGATCCTTTTCTAATCATTCGGAGAGGTGAATTATTAGGTATATACGAGACACACCCGAAGGATACAAATAAAATAAAACCGATTCGTATATTTAATGGCTAAAAAAGTGTAGGTGAAAAAGTTGGAAACAATTCATTTGTCGTATCCTCATCCATACCAAAAAGAAGTGCTTCCAGAAGCAGTAGCTGCTATTGGTTTTTTTGATGGGGTACATAAAGGACATCAAGAAGTAATTAAAACAGCAGTTCGACAAGCGAACATAAACGGAATGGAGAGCGCTGTAATTACGTTTTTTCCGCATCCGTCTGTCATATTAAATAAGGACATAGCTAAACGTGAAGTGAAATATATTACTCCACTTGAAGAAAAGAAAGCCATTCTTCAAAACTTACAAGTCGATCGACTTTATATTGTTCCTTTTAATAAAGAGTTATCAAGCTTATCACCGCAGCAATTTATTGATCATTTTATCATCGGACTTCGAATTAAACATCTCGTCGCTGGTTTTGACTTTTCTTTCGGTCATAAAGGAAGTGGGAATATGCAGAACATCGACCGCTTTACTAGAGGAGCGTTTACTTTTGAAGCAGTAGCTAAAGTAGAATCAGATCAGATGAAAATAAGTTCTACTAGTATACGTACGCTATTAAAGCAAGGAAATATTCAAAAAGCGAATGCGCTTCTAGGTAGAAATCTTACAATTACAGGATTAGTCGTGGAAGGGGACAAACGCGGAAGAACGATTGGTTTTCCAACAGCGAACCTGCAATTGGAAGGGGATGAAATGCTACCGAAGCCAGGTGTATATGCGGTGAAAGTATCTGTGCAACATGATAAACGCATTTTTGAAGGGATGGCTAACCTAGGAACGAAGCCTACCTTTACCAATGATACGGACTTATCCTTAGAAGTGCATCTTCTCGATTTTACTGGGGATTTATATGAAAAAAAGCTATCCATAGAATGGCATGCTTTTATACGTGAAGAGAAAAAGTTTAATGGAGTAGAAGAACTTATACAACAACTTAAACGTGATGAAAAAAAAGTGCAACATGTTTTTCAAACGTGTAAATAATAATTTTTGCTTGCAATTTAATCGTAAACGGTGTACGCTTAAACACGTAACCTTCGCTTGGCAATGCGTTTACTCCGACGATTGCTAGGGGAATGGTGGTTTTAAAAAAACTAGGAGGTGAGCCTGATGGCTATAACAAAAGAACGTAAAAATGAAATCATTAACGAGCATAAGGTTCATGATAATGATACGGGTTCTCCTGAAGTACAAATTGCAGTACTTACAGAAGAAATCACTACATTAAATGAACATTTACGTGTTCATAAAAAAGATCATCATTCACGTAGAGGTCTTTTGAAAATGGTTGGTAAACGTCGTAACTTATTGAATTATTTGCGTAAAAAAGACGTCACTCGATATCGTAATCTAATTCAAAAACTCGGTTTACGTCGATAGTTGGAAAAGCAGGAGCAATCCTGCTTTTTTTACGTCGTTTTCTATTTATTCATAGATGTAGGTGAAAGATCCCGGCGAGATTTGTACATAAAATTTACATTTTTGACTGTAAACTATAAAATAAGGGTAGAATGTTGTATTGAAAGGAGCACAAAATATGTCAGACGACAAACAAATATTCTCTACGGAGATTGCAGGTAATAAATTCACTGTAGAGATTGGAGAATTGGCTAAGCAGGCAAATGGGGCATGTATGATCCATTATGGTGACACATCGGTGTTATCCGTAGCTACTGCTTCAAAAGAACCGAAAGACTTACCATTTTTTCCTTTAACAGTGAATTATGAAGAAAGATTGTATGCAGTAGGGAAAATACCTGGAGGATTTATTAAACGAGAAGGGCGTCCAAGTGAAAAAGCAGTACTGTCTTCCCGTTTAATTGATCGACCAATTCGGCCTTTATTTCCGGATGGATTTCGAAACGAAGTACAAGTAATTAGTACAGTAATGAGTGTTGACCAAGATTGCTCTTCAGAAATAGCCGCCATGATTGGTTCATCTATCGCCCTATCAATTTCGGATATTCCATTTGATGGTCCAATTGCAGGCGTTAACGTTGGACGAGTTGATGGAGAGTTCATTATTAATCCGTCAATTAAACAACAGGAATTAAGTGACCTTGATTTAACGGTAGCTGGAACAAAAGATGCAATTAATATGGTTGAAGCAGGCGCAGAAGAAATAGAAGAATCTGTTATTCTTGAAGCGATTATGTTTGCACACGAAGAAATAAAACGTCTCGTTCAATTTCAAGAAGAAATCGTAAAAGCAGCTGGTGCAGAAAAAGCGGCAATTACAGTATTCGAAATAAATGAAGCAATAGCTGAAAAAGTAGAGCAACAATTTAAAGATGAATTAACTGCTGCGATACAAGTGAAAGAAAAGCATGCACGTGAAGATGCGATTAACTCGGTAAAAGAAGCGGCAATGGAAGCCTATGCTGAAGAAGATGAAGAAACAATAAAACAAGTAAAATCGGTATTGGACAAGCTAGTAAAAGAAGAAGTAAGACGTCTAATTACGATGGAAAAGGTTCGTCCAGATGGCAGAAAGCCGGATGAAATTCGCCCACTGTCCTCGCGTATTAATGTATTACAGCGTACACATGGTTCCGGATTGTTTACTAGAGGACAAACGCAAGTGTTAAGTATATGTACTCTCGGTGCATTAGGCGATGTACAAATTTTAGACGGATTGGATTTAGAAGAATCAAAACGATTTATGCATCATTATAATTTCCCACAATATAGCGTAGGTGAGACAGGACCAATCCGCGGTCCAGGTCGCCGGGAAATTGGTCATGGAGCATTAGGGGAAAGAGCACTTGAAAAAGTTATCCCTTCTGATAAAGATTTTCCGTATACCATTCGTCTCGTATCCGAAGTATTGGAATCGAACGGTTCATCTTCACAGGCAAGTATTTGTGCAAGCACACTAGCTATGATGGATGCAGGGGTACCAATTAAGGCTCCAGTAGCAGGTATTGCAATGGGCTTAGTAAAAACAGGAGACAACTATTCCATCCTTACAGATATTCAAGGAATGGAAGATGCACTTGGAGATATGGACTTTAAAGTTGCAGGGACAGAAAAAGGGATCACAGCATTACAGATGGATATAAAAATTGAAGGTCTTTCAAAGGAAATATTAGAGGAATCTTTAGCGCAAGCGAAAAAAGGCCGGATGGAAATTCTTGATTCAATGTTAAAAACGATAGAAGAGCCAAAAACAGAAGTATCAAAATATGCACCAAAAATTTTAACAATGAAAATTAACCCTGACAAAATCCGTGATGTAATCGGACCGAGCGGGAAACAAATAAATCAAATAATTGATGAGACAGGCGTTAAGATAGACATTGAACAAGATGGAAGTGTCTTTATATCTTCGACAGAAGCATCTATGAATGATAAGGCGAAACAAATTATTGAAGATCTTGTTAGAGAAGTAGAAACAGGCCAAATGTACTTAGGTACGGTAAAGCGTATTGAAAAGTTTGGGGCATTTGTTGAATTATTTAAAGGTAAGGACGGTTTGGTTCACATTTCAGAGCTAGCTGAAACACGTACAAACAAAGTAGAAGACGTCGTTTCTATAGGTGATAAAATCATGGTCAAAGTAAAAGAAATTGATAATCAAGGCCGTGTTAATTTATCTAGAAAAGCAGTTTTGAAGGAAGAAAGAGAAAAGAAAGAAAAAGCTAAATAGAAATTTAATGCATTACAAAAACGAGAAGCTGGATTGCCAGTTTCTTTTTATTTTCTCGATTATTAAGAAATGCTGTATACTAACAAAGAACTTAAAAATAATAACCGTATAAAAATGTAAAAAATACATTTCAAATCATTTGCAACTTGGAAACATATCTTGTCCCAGCAATTCATATAAATGAATAAAGGGGGAAGATATGTATGCATCGTTATAAAAGTATTGTTCATATCATTATTTTTCTTATTATTGTAGGGCTTTCCTTTCAAACAGCTTACAATCCGTTTGTCATAAATGACAGCATCGAGCTTTCCGAACAAGTTACTAAAAGTGCAGATCGTCTATTACAAGAAATTAAAGAAAACAGCCATCGATATCAAGAAGAGCCACAAGATGCATATATTGATAAAGTATGGAAAAAGACACCTGGAAGAAATGGATTAAAAATAAATATAGAAAAGTCGTACGAAAAAATGAAAGCAGAAGGTACATTTAATGAAGCTCTCCTCGTTTTTGATGAAGTAAAACCAAAGGTAACGATTTATGATTTACGAGCAGCGCCGATTTATAGGGGGCATCCTGAAAAAGATATGGTAGCCTTTTTGATTAATGTTTCATGGGGAGACGAACATATACCTGATATTTTAAATATATTGAATGAACAGCAAATAAAAGCGACGTTTTTTATTGAAGGGAAATGGGCGAAGGAGCATGCAGAACTCGTAAAAATGATTGATGAACAAGGCCATATCATTGGCAACCATGCATACAATCATCCAGACATGGCATACATGTCCAAAGCCGAATCGGTTGAGCAAATAGAGCAAACGAATAAAATTATTAAAGCAATTATAGATAAAGATTTGAAATGGTTTGCCCCTCCAAGTGGTAGTTTTTCAGAGGACGTTCTTATAGCTGCTGAAGAACAGAATATGCAGACAATCCTCTGGACAATTGATACGATCGATTGGAAGAATCCATCCGTATCTGTTATGATGAACCGTGTTCAAGCAAAACTTCATCCTGGTGGGACAATTTTAATGCATCCGACTGCCGCTACTGTTCGGAGCTTACAACCAATCATTAAAGAAATAAAAAAAGGCGGCTACCGCATTGGAACAATTGAACAATTATTAAGTGAAGAAAGATAATAAGATAATAAGACGCGTAAATAGTCGAGCTTAAAACATTTTTGCTTTCAAAGTAGGAGGATATTCAATGGTCACCAAGCATACTTGTCAAAACGGTTTAAGAGTTATTTTAGAAAAGATGCCAAACGTCCGTTCCGTAACGATAGGGATATGGATATTAACAGGATCAAGGAATGAAACAGATGAAATTAATGGCATTTCTCATTTTTTAGAGCACATGTTTTTTAAAGGTACAAACAAACGAACTGCCCAAGAAATAGCTGAAGCATTTGACTCTATTGGCGGGCAAGTAAACGCTTTTACCTCAAAGGAGTTTACTTGTATTTATGCAAAAGTGCTTGATTCACATAAAGCGTTTGCACTTGAAGTTTTAACAGATATGTTTTTTCATTCTACTTTTCATGAAGACGAGCTAGAAAAAGAGAAAAAAGTAGTGTTAGAAGAGGTAAAGATGTATGAAGATACACCGGATGAGCTTGTTCATGACTTGCTTGCACAAGCATCCTTCGGAGATCATGCATTATCTTATCCAATACTCGGGACAGAAAAACAAATTAATAGCTTCACGCAACAATCGCTTATCCAATACATGGATAAGCACTATGTTCCCAAAAATGTTGTAGTATCGGTTGCTGGTAATGTAGAAGAATCCTTTATTAAACAAATTGAAACCGCATTTGACCAATTTCAAACAAGAGCACCGATTCAATCCATCCACCCGTATTTTTAACAAAACATATGGAGCGGAATAAAGATACAGAACAAGCGCATTTATGTCTAGGTTATAACGGCTTGTCTATTCATGATGATGAAATATATAGTCTCGTATTGATGAATAATGTATTGGGCGGAAGCATGAGCTCGAGATTATTTCAGGAAGTTCGTGAAAAACATGGTCTTGCCTATGCGGTGTTCTCCTATCATACTGCTTTTTTGGATAATGGCTTGTTAACTATTTATGCGGGAACTGGTAAAGAGCAATTAAGCTTTTTACAAAGTTCTATCAATCAAATTGTCGATGAGCTTATTGAAAAGGGGATAACGGACAAAGAATTAATAAACAGTAAAGAGCAATTAAAAGGGAATATGATGTTAAGCTTGGAAAGCACGAGCAGTCGTATGAGCAGAAATGCGAAAAACGAATTGTTATTAAACCAACATCGAACGATGGATGACGTTATCGATCAAATAGATTCAATTGACCAAACATCGGTTCGTTCTGTTATTGAACGTGTATTCAAGCAAGCACCTGCTTCTTCTTTAGTAATTCCTGTTTCTTAAGCATAGAAGAATCCACCTTTGCATATAATTTGTAACAACGTCGAATGGGTGGGGGAATAAAATGCGATATAAAGAAATGAGTGGGAAGGAAATTGTCAGCATTAACCACGGTTCTCGATTAGGAATACTTGGTCAAACCGATTTAGAAATTGATGTACAAACTGGTAAAATAAATGCATTTATCATTCCTAACTATAAATGGTTCGGCTTAAAGAAAGAAGGAGAAGAAGCTAAAATTAAGTGGAATGCAATTAAAAAAGTAGGGGAAGATATGATTTTAATCGAGATGGAATAAGCTCTTTTTACGAGTGGTCCAGGTAGAAAGTAATACCAATATTTGTGAAATATATAAACATGACAAAGAGTCAGGTTGTTCATCTGTAAATTAGGATGAAACGACCTGACATTTTTATTGCGCTTCATCCATTTCGGTATGAGTAACATGTTTGTGGGGGAACAGATGCACGAATCTAACTAGATAATATGTGATCAATTTTACTTCGAACGATATACACATGAATAACACCGTTGATTTTCCCTGCAGGTGGATGCTTTCCGCGGGCACGGCTTCAGCCTCCTCGGAAGAAAACGACTTCCTGCGGGGTCTTCAGACGCTTGCTATTCCCGCTGGAGTCTTCGTGTATATCTACTGCGGTCGGTAGGAATCAATACTAAAATTAACGAATACAAAGAGAGGTTTTTTAACTTCTTAAAATAACACCCACAAATACGTGACTCAATCTCAATTTCGTTGATGAAAGAATTTAAGATGTTGTTCGTGTTATAATAGTACATCTTTTAAAGTGGCGTTCGTCCTACACCTTTTGTTTTTTTTAATCACTTCTAGAAAAAAAGCACATAAACTATATAAGAAATGACAGCTAGAAAGAACAATGAATGAGAGGTAGGATAGAATGAAGCTGAAAGGAAAGCGAATCGGCTTTGGATTAACAGGATCACATTGTACGTATGATCTTGTATATCCTCAATTAGAAAAATTAATGAATGAAAAGGCTGAGGTTATTCCAATTGTGTCAAATACCGTTCGTACTACAAATACGAAGTTTGGCGAAGCAGAAGAGCACATTAAAAAAATTGAAGATATTACTGGAAGACGTGTACTATCTACTATACCAGAAGCTGAACCACTCGGGCCTAAACACCCTCTAGATTGTATGGTAATTGCTCCAATGACAGGTAATTCTTTAAGTAAATTTGCCAACGCTTTAACGGATTCCCCTGTATTAATGGCCGCAAAAGCTACACTGCGCAATCAAAATCCAATTGTACTTGGTATTTCAACAAATGATGCATTAGGTTTAAATGGAGTTAATCTAATGCGTTTGATGGCTACTAAAAACGTCTTCTTTATTCCATATGGACAGGATGATCCTTACAAAAAACCAACTTCCCTCGTTGCAAAAATGAATAAGTTGACAGAAACAATAGAATATGCACTAAAATTTAAACAAATCCAACCAGTTATTGTTCCGCATTCCGACTAAATATATGCTAAAATAATATTATTATATCGAAAAATAGTAACTTCACGTAAGTGGGAGGAGTATTTGTACACATGGTAAAAGAAAAGCAGTGGAATGTAGCAGTAGTTGGAGCAACAGGAGCAGTAGGCCAAAAAATTATACAATATCTCGAAGAGGTGGACTTTCCGGTAGATGAAGTAAAAGTATTGTCATCTGCTCGATCGGCAGGAAAGAAAATTAAATTTAAAGATAAAGAGCTCGTTGTCGAGGAAGCATCTCCTGAGAGTTTTTCTGGAATTAATATTGCATTCTTCTCCGCAGGTGGCTCTGTATCTAAACAACTCGTACCAGAAGCAGTAAAGCGTGGTGCAGTAGTTATTGATAATACGAGTGCATTTCGAATGGATGAAACAGTTCCGCTTGTCGTGCCTGAGGTAAACGAAAAAGATTTAGAAAATCATAAAGGGGTTATTGCAAACCCAAATTGTTCTACGATTCAAATGGTCGTAGCACTTCAGCCTATTAAAGAAGCATTTGGTTTATCAAGAGTAATTGTATCAACGTACCAAGCGGTATCCGGTGCAGGTTTAGAAGCTCAGGAAGAACTTGTACAGCAAACAAAGCAATATTTAAATGGAGAAGAAATGACGGCGGCTATTTTGCCAGCTGGATCAGATAAAAGACATTTCCCGATCGCATTTAATGCGTTGCCACAAATAGATGTATTCGAAGATAATGGTTATACAGCTGAAGAAATGAAAATGATTAATGAAACGAAAAAAATAATGCATATATCTAACTTGCCAGTAGCGGCAACGTGTGTCCGTTTACCTGTATTTACATCTCATGCTGAAAGCGTCTATATCGAAACGGAAAAAACCGGAGCTACTGTTGCCGATGTATCAAATGCGTTGCAAAATGGGCAAAGTGTTATTTTGGAGGACGACCCAAAAACACAAACATATCCGACGCCGCTAAGTGCAGCTAATAAAAAGGAAGTATTTGTCGGTAGAATAAGGAAAGACTTGGATCATGAAAAAGGATTTCATTTATGGATTGTATCGGATAATTTAGTTAAAGGAGCAGCATGGAACACCGTACAAATTGCACAATCACTTGTAAAAAATCAGCTATTAAATGAACGATAATTATTTATTAGCTTATGTGTCCACTTAACAACAAGAAAAAGTTTTATAAAATCTTTTGATTCTAACTTTACTCACTCGATGAGTACTAAAACAAGGGTGAAATAAATGAACTTTGGTAATGTAATAACCGCAATGGTGACCCCTTTTGGTAAAGATGAAAAGATTGATTTAAACGAAACAGCCAGATTAGTTGACTATTTGCTTGCTAATGGAACGGATGGATTGGTAATCGCTGGTACAACAGGCGAATCAGCAACCTTGTCTTTTGATGAAAAAATAGAACTTATGCACCACGTTGTTTCAGTTGTAAACAATCGTGTGCCAGTCCTTGCTGGAACAGGCTGTAATAGTACAAAATCAACGGTTTCTCTCACAAAAAAAGCGGAAGAAGCAGGTGTTGACGGTATAATGCTCGTAACACCATATTATAATAAGCCTAATCAAGAAGGGCTTTATAAACATTTCACAACAATTGCAAGTGAAACGTCATTGCCAATTATGCTTTATAATAATCCAGGGCGTTGTTCAGTAAATATTGAGGCAGAAACAACCATCCGCTTAAGTTTCGTAAAAAATATTGTTTCTACAAAAGAAGCGAGCGGGAATCTAGAGCAAGTTGCTGATATAATTGAGCAAAAGAACGATGGCTTTACCGTATACAGTGGAGATGATGGCATGACTATTCCAATGATGTCTATTGGAGCTGATGGAGTCGTTTCTGTTGCTTCTCATATAATAGGTAATGAAATGAATGAAATGGTTCAATTTTATAAATCAGGTAACGTTCAAAAGGCAGCAGCCTTACATCGTTCCCTATTACCAATAATGAGAGGCTTATTTCAAGCACCATCGCCCGCCCCTCTAAAAAAAGCATTGCTGTGGAAAGGAATTAATGCAGGTGGTGTACGCCTTCCGTTAGTAAGCCTATCTAATGAAGAGACGATGAATTTACGTCTGCTATTAGAAACGAAATTACGTACTAATAGTAAAACGTAAGTATATTAAATCGGTACACAATCAATTTATTTGTATTAAATTAAATAAAAGCACGTTAGATCACAAAAATGAAAAAGCTGTTTAATAGCAAAAAACATCGGTAATCGCCGATGTTTTTTGCTTTTCATCTATTTTTGCATGTATAACCGTTTCATAGTTCATACTATCCTTAAAGAAAGTGAATTTCTAAGGGAGTGTGTCTATATGGAGAAGGATATCGATAAAAAGGAAGAGCAAGATGAAGAGAAAAACTCCTCATCACTCGTACAAAAGATCCAACAATTGGGCCAAACTAATATTCCACAAGCGCCCGAATCAAACATTCATGTCCTAACAATAATTGGACAAATTGAAGGCCATATTCAGCTGCCACCACAAAATAAAACGACAAAGTATGAACATTTGTTACCTCAACTAATAGCAATTGAACAAAATCCTAAAATTGAAGGACTTGTTATTTTGTTGAATACAGTAGGGGGCGACGTAGAAGCAGGATTAGCGCTATCGGAAATGATCACCTCGATTTCAAAACCAACTGTGTCAATTGTCTTAGGTGGCGGGCATTCAATAGGTGTACCGATCGCAGTTGCTACTGATTATTCGTTTATTGCTCCTACAGCAACAATGACTATTCATCCTGTTCGGTTAACTGGACTTGTTATTGGTGTTCCGCAAACCTTTGAATATTTGGATAAAATGCAGGATCGCGTCATTAATTTCGTTATTTCTCATTCCAATATAAAAGAGCAGCAATTCAAAGATCTAATGTTTGCAAAAGGAAACTTAACAAGAGATATCGGTACAAATATCGTTGGGAGAGAAGCGGTAGAATATGGCTTAATTAACCGTGTCGGTGGCGTTAAAGAAGCAATGGAAAAAATGAATGAATTAATATCGAATCAAAAAGGACAAACAGAACAGGTGATCCAATGATTTTATATACACCCTTATGTGAAACAGATGTATTTCCAGTCAATTCAGAATCAAGTCAGCAGGAATGTCTTACTTATCAAGGCAAAACTATTTTGGCTGAAAAAAATAGCGATGGCGCGTATCAAGTAATCCAACTATTATCTACCGATCCCGACGATTTTTTGAATGAAAGTTATATACCAGGGTCTGTTTTATCAACAGAATATATTGGTAAAAAAGAATAATATGGTATACTAAAAGAAGATTAACCCGTTATGTAAACCCTTGCCACCTAAGACGGCAAGGGTTTACATATTCTATCTAAGTAGTAGATGATTGAGGTGAATACGATGGCCAAGAAGCGTAGAAAGAGAAAAAAAGGGCTTAAAAAGCAGTTAAAGTACGAGCTTATTGGTTTATTATTAATATTTTTAGCGATATTTGGAAGCGGAGCGAGCGCAATAAGTGACGGCGCCATACCGACAGGATTGGAAAATTTATTTCGTTTCTTTTTAGGGATTTGGTATTTTACTGCCTCGTTATTTCTATTAGTGACAGGAATTATATTATTAGTAAAGCGAAAAGTCCCAGCTTTCTTGAGCAAAAGGATGGTCGGTTTTTATATTAGCTTTTTTGGGGTTTTATTGCTGACACATATACAAATATTTGAACGTCTTCTAATAGTTTCTGCGGAGACATCCATAATTCGATCAACGTGGGAGCATTTTTTAGCCTTTATGAATGGTCAAGGCACAAGTATGCAGCTCGGCGGTGGAATAATTGGTGGAATCCTTTTTGCATTTACGTATTATTTATTTTCAGCAAGCGGTGCAAAGATTGTTGCGGTGTTTTCAATACTTATCGGGTTTATTTTTACGACCGATTTATCTTTAGGTGATCTGTTTGCAAAAATAATACAGAAATTTAAATCAGCATATAATCATTTAAAAGAACGGTGGAAAACGTATCAAAACAATAAAAAGATTGATCGTGAGGTAGAGGAACAACTAAAAACGTCGAGTGAACGTATCGCTCAACCAGAGGAAATAATTGAGCCTGTTATCCAGGACTTTACAGATGTAGCATTTTCAGAACCAACATCAATGGACAACCCTCCAGCGGTGGATAAAGATGCTCAACAGCAAGATCAACAAGAAGATTTAGATGAAGTGTTGAAAAATAGTCCAATGACAGCAACAGAAAACTACGAGTATGACTTACCGTCGTTTAAACTATTAGCAGAGCCAGCGTACACCTCTCAGCAGCATGAAAAATCTCAAATTCAGTCAACCGTACGAAAACTTGAACAAACTTTTCATAGTTTCGGAGTAAAAGCAAAAGTTACGAAAGTCCATGTCGGCCCAGCTGTGACAAAGTATGAAGTTTATCCAGATGCTGGGGTAAAAGTGAGTAGAATTGTAAGCTTGCATGATGATTTAGCTCTTGCCCTCGCTGCACAAGATATTCGAATTGAAGCGCCAATTCCGGGAAAGTCAGCAGTTGGTATAGAAGTGCCAAATAAAGATGTTGCTATGGTTTCATTACGTGAAGTGTTAGACGTAACAACAAAGCATCCCTCCAAGTTGCTATTCGCTTTAGGAAGGGATATTTCTGGAGATGCAGTCGTAGGTGAACTAGCTAAAATGCCGCATTTACTCATTGCTGGTGCAACTGGGAGCGGGAAAAGTGTCTGTATTAATGGAATTATCACGACGATATTAATGCGGGCGAAACCACATGAAGTAAAGATGATGATGATTGATCCGAAAAAAGTAGAATTGAATGTATATAATGGAATTCCTCATTTACTAGCTCCTGTAGTGACGGACCCTAAAAAAGCTTCCGTTGCTTTAAAAAAAGTAGTTAATGAAATGGAACGTCGTTATGAACTATTTTCAGAAACAGGTACGAGAAATATAGAAGGTTATAATGAATATATAAAACGATATAATGAAGACACTGAAACAGAGCAGCCTAATTTGCCTTTTATCGTCGTATTAGTAGATGAACTCGCTGATTTAATGATGGTAGCTTCAAATGATGTAGAAGATTCCATTACCCGTCTGGCTCAAATGGCGAGAGCAGCAGGGATTCATTTAATAATTGCTACTCAACGTCCTTCCGTAGACGTAATTACAGGTGTCATTAAGGCAAACATACCGTCTAGAATTGCCTTTAGTGTTTCATCTGCAGTAGATTCTCGAACGATTCTTGATACAGGAGGAGCGGAAAAATTACTAGGCAGAGGGGATATGCTCTATATACCTGTAGGAAAATCAAAGCCAATTCGTGTACAAGGCGCATTTCTATCAGATGAAGAAGTTGAACGCGTCGTTAATCATTGTATTGAACAACAGAAAGCTACCTATCAAGAGGAAATGATTCCTGAAGAAACATCTTCTGTTTCCACAGAAGTCGATGATGAATTGTTTGAGGATGCTGTCCAAATGGTAATGGAAATGCAAAGTGCGAGTGTGTCAATGTTACAACGAAGATTCCGAATTGGTTATACTCGTGCAGCTCGCTTGATCGATGCGATGGAAGATCGTGGTATTGTTGGACCTTATGAAGGGAATAAGCCTCGTACTGTGTTTACTTCCCAGCATTCAAATGAAGAAAAGACATCATAAAACCGACGAAAGCCGAGCGATTTCTTGTTTTTTAAAAATAAAGATTTATTTATTTGTTAACTAATGGTATATTAATTTCTAATAGAAGAATCGAAAATGTATAACCAAGCACCACACAATTCTTTAAAGTGTGAAGGTTTATTATTTTTTTATTCTTCTATTCAATAACATAAACTATTTTCAAGGCTGTCCCTTTTTATCGTATAATTATGATAGTGAGGTGTACGAGTGGATTACAAAAATCCTGGATAATGCTACGGCCTTGCATAAGGAGGAGGATAAAAGAAATCTACGAAAATTTATGACCAGAAGCGGTGTACATAATAAAAAAAGGGGGATTTTATAAATGAATTGGCGTAAGTATTTCTTTTTATCTTGTTTTATATTAATTTTAAGCTTGTTTTTAGCGGCGTGTGGCTCGTCTAATGAAGAGGATTCAAATAAAGACGAGGGATCCGCAACAGAGGAAGAAACTACAGATGAAGCGGAAGGCAATGACGAGGCGACTGGTAACTACACAGCAGCTATGGTAACAGACACTGGTGGAGTAGATGATAAATCGTTTAACCAATCTGCTTGGGAAGGGTTAACAGCTTGGGGCGAAGAACACGGTTTGGAAAAAGGTAAAGATGGTTTCGACTATGCACAATCCGAGGATGACTCAGACTATTTACCGAACTTCACTCGTCTTGTACGTAATGATTTTGATATCGTATTTGGTATAGGATTTTTACTTGAAGACGCAGTTAGAGAAATAGCACAACAAAATCCAGAAAATGAATTTGCAATCGTTGATACCGTCGTTGATGAGCCAAACGTTGCTAGCATTACTTTTGCTGAGCATCAAGGATCCTTTCTTGTAGGTGTTGTCGCTGCAATGACAACTAAGACAAATAAAGTAGGCTTTGTTGGTGGGGTAGATTCTGACTTAATTAATAAGTTTGAAGTTGGATTTGTTTCAGGAGTAAAGTCCGTCGATCCGAATATTGAAATCAATATTCAATACGCTGAAGATTTTAGTGATGCAGCAAAAGGAAAGCTAATTGCAACACAAATGTATAATGATGGTGCAGATATTATTTATCATGCTGCAGGTGGAACTGGAAACGGTGTATTTGCCCAAGCGAAGGACATTAAGCAAAATGATCCAGACCGAGACATTTGGGTAATTGGTGTTGACCGCGATCAGTATGAAGAAGGATTAAACGAAGATGGCAGTGCTAGTGTAACGTTAACATCAATGGTTAAACGTGTAGACATATCTGTACACGAGGTAACTAATCTAGGAATGAATGGTGAGTTTCCTGGAGGCGAAATTATTGAGTTTGGTCTTGAAGATGAAGGTGTAGGAATTGCTACTACTAATGAAGAAGCACTCTCAACAGATGTATTAGATGCTGTAAAAGAATGGGAAGACAAAATTAAAGCTGGAGAAATAACAGTACCTAAAACTCGTGATGAATTAAAAGAGTTTGAAGATAGCTTGTAAGATGATGAAAAAGGCTGTGATTACAGCCTTTTTCAAGATATATAGGATTTTCGGATTTTTGTGTGGAAAATTAGAAAGGCTCTCCGACACGATCGATAGGAAGATGCGAGACTCCAGCGGAAGAAAGCAATCGGTGAGACCCGAGAGTGCGTAGCACGAGGAGGCTTACCATTCGCCTGCGAAAGCGTGTATATTTCATGAGCAAGAATGTTAGAATATTTCTCCTTCTGCAATACTTTCCAAATACCCAATATATATTTAAATAACCTTGCAGAGAGCCTTTTTTAAAAATACGAAACTAATTAATAGGCAATACATATCGTTTGAATTATAAGTTACGAACGAAGGGGTGAAACCGATGGAGTACATAATTGAGATGCTGAATATTCGTAAAGAGTTTCCTGGCATCGTTGCTAATGATAATATTACCTTGCAAGTGAAAAAAGGGGAAATACATGCATTATTAGGAGAAAATGGTGCAGGAAAATCAACGCTAATGAATGTACTTTTTGGTTTGTATCAACCAGAAAAAGGAGAAATACGAGTAAAAGGAAAAAAAGTTAAAATTACAAATCCAAATGTTGCCAACCATTATGGAATTGGAATGGTTCATCAGCATTTTATGCTTGTTGATACTTTTACCGTAACTCAAAATATTATACTCGGATCAGAACCGACTGCAAAAGGACAAATTGATCTTAAAAAGGCAGAGAAAGAAGTCCAAGAGATTTCTGATCGATATGGATTACGAGTTGATCCAAAAGCAAAGATTAGAGATATTTCCGTCGGTATGCAACAGCGTGTTGAAATATTAAAGACGCTGTATCGCGGTGCAGACGTATTAATTTTTGATGAACCAACAGCTGTCCTAACGCCACAGGAAATAGACGAGCTAATGGACATTATGAAGTCTTTAATAAAAGAGGGTAAATCGATCATTCTTATTACACATAAACTAAAGGAAATTATGTCAGCCTGTGATATGTGTACCGTTATTCGTAATGGAAAAGGCATTGAAACAGTTCCAGTCGCGAGTACATCTGTTGAGGAATTAGCATCGTTAATGGTTGGCCGAAAAGTTAACTTTAAAACCGAAAAGGAAGTAGCGAAGCCAAAAGAAAACGTATTGGAAATTGAAGGTCTTGTCGTAAAGGATACCAGAAAGGTTCCGATGGTGAAAGGACTTAATTTAAACGTAAAAGCGGGCGAAATCGTGGGGATAGCCGGTGTTGATGGGAATGGTCAAACAGAACTAATTGAAGCAATTACAGGTTTGACAAAAGTTGAATCTGGGACTATTTCACTGAACAATAAAAATATAACGAATTTATCACCGAGGAAAATAACAGAAAGTGGTCTGGCACATATTCCACAAGATCGCCACAAGCTAGGGCTCGTCTTAGACTTTCCAGTTAGTGAAAACATTGCCCTGCAAACGTATTATCAATCCCCATTCTCAAAAAATAAAATGTTAATTTACAACAAAATATACGATAAAGCGAAAAAGTTAATTAAAGAATATGATGTGCGCACGCCAAGTATTCATACAAAAGCAAGAGCGCTATCTGGTGGGAACCAGCAAAAAGTTATAGCTAGCAGAGAGATCGATCGGTCTCCGGATCTATTGATAGCAGCTCAACCTACTCGAGGATTAGATGTAGGTGCAATAGAATTTATACATCGTAAATTAGTTGAAGAAAGAGATAAAGGAAGAGCTGTTTTATTAATCTCATTTGAATTAGATGAAATATTAGATTTAAGTGACCGTATTGGAGTTATATTTGATGGTAAAATCGTGGCTGACCTACAACCTGACCAGACGAATGAAGAAGAGCTTGGATTGTTAATGGCTGGCAGCAAGCGAGAGGCAGGTGGGATATCTTGATGCATAATAAAATGTTTAATATTCTCGTTCCGATTATCTCTGTACTAATAGGTCTATTGGCAGGAGCAATCATAATGCTCGGTTTTGGCTACAATCCAATTCATGGATATGCAGCACTTTGGGAAGGAGCATTTGGGGATTTATATTTCTTTGGGGAGACGATTCGCCAAGTAACTCCTTATATTTTAACCGGGCTTGCAGTTGCATTTGCTTTTCGTGCTGGACTATTTAACATTGGTGCAGAAGGTCAAGTAATTATAGGTTGGCTTGCTGCTGTGTGGGTAGGTACTTCCTTCAATGCTCCAATGTTTATTCATTTGCCATTAGCACTGCTTGCTGCAGCAATAGGTGGTGCTTTGTTAGGGCTTATTCCTGGATTTTTAAAAGCAAAATTCGGGGTACACGAAGTGATTGTAACAATTATGTTAAACTATATTGCTTTGTATAGTGCAAATTCTATCGTCCGTAATGTATTGACAGAGCGATCGGACAAAACGGAGGCTATTGCACCTACTGCCTCATTGGCTTCAGAGTGGCTGCAAACTTTAACATACTATTCACGTGTTCACTATGGAATTTTGATTGCCCTTTTAGCAGCTGCATTAATGTGGTTTATTATTGATCGAACGACGATCGGCTATGAAATAAGAGCCGTTGGTTACAACCAGCATGCTTCTCGCTATGCAGGAATGAATGTTAATAAAAATATTATTTTAACAATGGTAATTTCAGGTGCATTTGCTGGATTAGCTGGGTCAATGGAAGGACTCGGCACATTTGGGAATATGTCCATTCAATCTGGTTTTACAAACTTAGGATT
This sequence comes from Virgibacillus sp. W0430, assembly GCF_051846935.1. NCBI lineage: Bacteria > Bacillati > Bacillota > Bacilli > Caryophanales > Bacillaceae > Virgibacillus > Virgibacillus sp. W0430. The sequence goes on along the minus strand of NZ_JBPYCS010000003.1, from coordinate 118,749 downwards.
TGACGGTATAGCAGTTGCTCTTTTGGGAGCAAATACGGCAATCGGGGTCATTTTAGCAGCTCTCTTGTTTGGTACTTTAAAAGTAGGCGCGCTAAATATGCCAACAGATGCTGGAGTGCCGAGTGAATTAGTGGATATTATTATTGCACTTATTATTTTCTTTGTTGCTTCAAGCTATTTGATTCGCTGGATAATACTACGCTATAAAAAGGGGGAAAAATAATGATTGATATTTTACAGTCGATAATCCCACCGGCATTGTTTTTTTCGGCCCCACTTATTTTTACTGCTCTCGGTGGAGTTTTTAGTGAGCGGTCTGGCGTAGTAAACATCGGGCTCGAAGGTCTTATGGTAATGGGAGCCTTTGTAGGAATTGTCTTTAACTTAACGTTTGCCGATGTTTTTGGATCATGGACCCCATGGTTATCTGTACTTGCCGCCATGATCGTATCAGGAGTTTTTTCAATTGTACATGCAATCGCATCCGTTTCCTTTCGTGCAGATCAAGTTGTAAGTGGTGTAGCAATTAACTTTTTGGCTTTAGGAATCGGTGTCTTCCTTACGAAGCAATGGTATGACAAAGGGCAAACGGATATGGTTACACGCCCGTTCTATACGACAAATATTCCTATATTATCGGACATTCCAGTTATAGGTTCAATTTTCTTTAAAGGTGTTTACTTAACGTCTTATATTGCGATCATTGTCGCAATTATAGCTTGGTACATTTTATATAAAACCCCATTTGGTTTACGGTTACGTGCTGTAGGAGAACATCCGATGGCAGCTGATACCAATGGAATAAATGTGTATAAAATGCGATATATTGCTGTTATAATTTCTGGTGTACTAGGTGGACTTGGGGGATCTGTGTTCGCCTTAACAATTACACTTAATTTCTCTCATTCGACGATTGTAGGCCAAGGATTTATGGCACTTGCTGCTGTAATTTTCGGTAAATGGCATCCGCTCGGTGCAATGGGAGCTGCATTATTTTTTGGTTTTGCCCAAAGCTTGAGTGTAATTAGTACGGGTGTTCCTCTACTAAAGGATGTGCCACAAGTTTATTTGTTAATCGCGCCTTATGTATTAACTATTCTTGCACTGGCTGGATTTATTGGTCGTGCTGAAGCTCCTAAAGCAAATGGGGAACCGTATATTAAAGGTAGCAGATAACATCATTAGTACAAGATTTATTCATATTTAGTATTGATTTTAATAATGCAAACTATTAAATAAACGAAAAAACAACTCTAACCTTCATTACTTTAGAGTTGTTTTTTTGTAATTAAGCTACTTGTAATATATAGTCTCGTTTGTCAGGAATATCGATATTCATCACATTAAATAAAATATCCCAATTCGAACGCTTTTTGATCGTAACGTACTGAAAAGGATGAATTGCTTACTAATTATAATAAGCGAATGGCCGTCCTATTATTATTGGACGAGTAAGGTATAACAATATAATATATGTTACATTATATACTATATATACTAAAGTAAGAAAACAGGAGGGACATAATGCAAGTAATTGTTGAGGATACTGTAAAAGATGAAGGTATTAATTTACATTACATACATAGTAAAAAATTTAAAACGATTAATATCATTGTAAAGTTTAGAGCGCCACTTGATCGAGACACCATTACAATGCGTGCTTTGTTGCCCTATGTTCTACAGCAAGGAACAGAGAAATATCCGTCAGAAAATGAACTGCAAAAGCAATTAGACCGTTTGTATGGTGCTGTTTTAGCGATCGATGGTGCAAAAAAAGGGAATAATCACATTATTAGTTTTCGACTGGAAGTAGCTAACCAGAATTATATTGCAGATGAATCGGCCATTATTGATAAAGCAGTCCATCTATTAAATGAGATTATTTACAATCCAAACACGGATGCGGATGGGTTTAATAAAAAATCGTTTGAGCGCGAAAAGGAAACGTTACAACAAAAAATTAATGCAGTAGTCGACGATAAGCTTGCATATGCAAATTTACGTCTTATTGATGAAATGTGTCGTAACGAGGCATATTCACTTCATGTTCATGGATATGAAGAAGATCTTAGTAAGCTTACGTCAAAGAATACGTACAATTATTACAAAACACTGCTTGCAGAAGATCAATTAGATATTTACATATTAGGAGATTTTGATCAAACACAACTCCATCATCAATTTATTACCACATTTCGTAAATCAAACCTTAGGAAAGAACCAATTGTTCGAGATGAACGTGTGAAGATAAATGATGTGAAAACTGTAATTGAAAAACAATCGGTACAGCAAGCAAAGCTTCACTTAGGCTATCGAACGAATTGTACATTCAAGGATAAGAACTATTTTGCCTTACAAGTATTTAATGGACTATTTGGTAGCTTTCCAAGTTCAAAATTATTTATTAATGTTCGAGAAAAAAATAGTTTAGCTTACTATGCTGCTTCACGCCTTGAAAGTCATAAAGGGTTGTTACTTGTTTTTAGTGGCATTAATGCAACAGACGATGAACGCGCTAGAGAAATTATTGAATTGCAAATGGAAGCGATGAAAAAAGGGGATTTTACGGATGAACAATTACAGGAAACGAAGCAACTGATTGTAAATCAATTATTAGAAACAATGGATCATCCACAAGGTATTGTAGAGTTATTGTACCAGCAAGTGTTAGGTGAAAAACAAATTTCACCAGAACAGTTTATTGAGTCAATAAAACAAGTGACACGTGAGGAAGTTATACAAGTCGCGAATAAAATAGAAGAAGATACTGTTTACTTACTAACAAGTGAGGACGGTGAATAAGATGCATAAACAAACATATCGAACGATAAATGAAGATTTATATATTAAAAAATTGGATAATGGATTAACAGTAATGCTTTTACCTAAGCCGGAGATGGCAAAAACATATGGGTTATTTTCCACAAACTACGGGTCCATTGACAATTCATTTATTCCAATCAATCAAGAAAAGGAAGTAACCGTTCCAGATGGAATTGCCCATTTTTTGGAGCATAAGCTGTTTGAAAAAGAAGATCGAGATGTATTTGCCGACCTCGGTAAGCTCGGAGCCTCTCCTAATGCATATACATCTTTTACAAAAACAGCTTACTTATTTTCCGCAACTACAAATATCGAACAAAATGTTCAAACATTGCTTGATTTTGTACAAGATCCTTATTTTTCAGAGCAATCGGTAGAAAAAGAAAAAGGGATCATTGCTCAAGAAATCCGAATGTATGACGATCAACCAGATTGGCAGGCATTTATGGGTATAATTAAAAGCATGTTTGCCACCCATCCAGTTAAAAAGGATATTGCCGGTACGGTGGATTCTATACAGAACATTACGAAAGAGATGTTATACACGTGCTACAATACTTTTTATCATCCAGAGAATATGATTGTATGTATAGCAGGCCGATTTGAAGCGGAAGCTATGATGGAGCTTATAGAAAATAACCAATCAAAAAAGCAATTTGATAAACTAAAGGAAATAAAACGGTGCTATCCAGCTGAGCAAGAAGCTGTTGCTCAAAAAGTAATGAAAATGATTATGCCTGTATCCATACCGAAAGTTACGGTCGGAATAAAAGAATCAACGCAAAATCTTGATCAAGAGGATTTCTTTAAAAGAGATGCATTGCAAAGTATGGTGTTGGATTATTTCTTTTCTGCTGGAGGACCGTATTATCAGGCATTATATGACGAAAAGCTTATAGATGGCAGTTTTGAATTTAGTACGAGCTTAGAAAAGAATTTTGGGTATTCAATGATCAGTAGTAATTCTCATGCACCAAAGCAACTAGCAGATCGAATTAGCCAATTGTTATATCAGACAAATTCGTATACATTCTCAGAAGAAGCGTTTGAAACAATGAAACGAAAAAGAATCGGACAGCTATTGCGTTCAATGAACTCATTGGAGTATGTTGCTAATCAGTTAACGCATTATTATTCACTAGGCCTAGACTTTTTTCAGTTTATCCCTAAGATACAGGACTTAACTTTGGAGGAAACAAATCAATTTGTAAAAAGCTGGATTTCGGAAGAGCGCGTTGCTGTTTGTACAATTGCACCACAATGAATAGGTGATAAAATGAATAAAAATATATTAATTGTTGGGGCGAGCGGGGATATTGGGATTGCGATTGCAAAGCAGTTGGCTGCGGAAGGATATACTCTGCTCTTACATTACTATAAAAACAGGCGGCCTATTGATGAATTGTTTAAATCAGTTCCAACAGATCAAATTATCGCAGTAATTCAAGCGGATTTGACATTGCCAAACGAAGTAAAAGCATTTGTTGCAAAGGTTGTGTTCCCGGTGGATTCCATCGTTTTTGTAAGTGGTATTGCAACGAACGGTTTATTTCAGGATGCAACAGAAGAAACGATGGATAGCATGCTTACGTTGCATGTTAAAGCACCTTGGATGATTACGAAGCACTTACTTCCACCAATGATCCAGCGAGGCTATGGTAAGATTCTTTTTATTACATCAATATGGGGGACAGTTGGTGCAAGTAATGAAGTGATTTATTCCTCTGTAAAAGGGGCTCAAAACAGCTTTGTAAAGGCGTTGGCAAAAGAAGTGGCACCATGCGGAATAACTGTAAACGGAATTAGCCCAGGCTTTATTGATACGAAAATGAATGATCATTTAAGCGAAGCAGAAAAAGAAAAAATTATATCCGAAATTCCCGCCAGTCGTCCTGGTTCATCAGAAGACATTGCCAATATGGTGCAATTTTTACTTAGTGAAAATGCGACATATGTACAAGGAGAAGTTATTAACGTTACAGGGGGTTGGTAACAAACTTATACCTCACTCTCCATTTCATGTATAAACATTATTGTAATTCAAATACTATACATGCAAACATGGAAGGAGGTATGTGCAGTGTCTGTTTTAGACAATTTTGAAACATGGAAGGATTTTCTCGCAAATAAACTAGATCAAGCAAAACAGCAAGGAATGAGCGATGAAACAATTACGAATGTAGCTCATGAAGTAGGAGATTATCTTTCACAGCATGTCGAAGCTAAAAACAATGAGGAAGCGGTACTTAGAGAGCTTTGGAATGCAGCTTCAGAAGAAGAACAGCATGCCTTAGCAAGCACAATGGTCAAGCTAGTTAAAAATCAAGGAAGTTCAAATTAATTTTCTTATTTCTGTCGGAAGCTGTATACTGAACATACAGCTTCCTTTTTGTCTATCTGTGTTTTTAAAAAAATTAGATACAATGGCACAGTACTTACTTACGGTCGTTCTTGATAAAATCTAAATTTTTTTTATGAATTCCTTTTAAGTGAAGAATAAATCATCTATTATATAATATAAAGCATGTGATTATTGTTTTGTTGTATGATTTTAAATAAAGGGGTTTATATATGGATAAAACGGAATGGTATTTTGAATATGAACTTCAATATAATCGTCCCGGCCTACTTGGCGACATTTCGTCATTGCTTGGTATGCTTTCAATTAACATTATTACAATAAATGGAGTAGAAAAAGCAAGACGCGGAATGCTGTTGTTGTCTAAATACGATGAGAACATAATCCGGTTACGCTCCATATTAGAAACAGTAGATACGATAAAAATAACGAAATTGCGAAAACCAAAGCTAAGAGATAAGCTTGCTGTTCGACATGGAAAATACATTCATAGAGATGAAGAAGATCGGAAAACGATTCGCTTTGTTCGAGATGAGTTGGGGATATTAGTTGACTTTATGGCAGAACTGTATAAAAGTGATGGACATAAATTAATAGGTGTAAGAGGGATGCCACGTGTTGGGAAAACAGAATCAATTGTGGCTGCAAGTGTTTGTGCCAATAAACGTTGGCTTTTTGTTTCAAGTACTTTATTGAAGCAGACCGTACGAAATCAACTGATCGAAGGCGAGTACAGTAAAGACAATATTTATATAATTGACGGAGTGGTCTCAAAAAAACGTGCAAATGAGAAGCATTGGCAGCTTATAAGAGAGATTATGCAGCTTCCGGCAACAAAAGTTGTAGAGCACCCCGATATTTTTGTGCAACAAACCGAATATAATATAGATGACTTTGATTATATAATTGAACTACGCAGTGATGAAAATGAAGAGATAACGTATGAACCTATTAATAAAGTACACGATAGTCACGGAACCGGTTTTTCTATGTTCGATTTTTAAAATGGATGGTGTTTACTTATGGAAATAGGCGATAAGCTTAGGGATGCACGAGAGGAAAAAGGCATTTCTTTAGATCATTTGCAAGAAACAACTAAAATACAGAAACGATATTTAATTGCAATTGAAGAAGGGAATTACAACGTATTACCTGGAAAGTTTTATGCAAAAGCATTTATAAAAGAATACGCGAATGCTGTAGGACTTGATGCGTATGCTTTATTGGATGATTTTGTTGAACAAGATCCAATTGACGAAGATGAGTCCATCCAATACACACGAATTCAACGATCACGAAAAAATAGCTCGACGAAGAGTTCAGCTATGTTTTCGTTTATTCCAACGATGATCGTACTATTATTAGTCGTTGGTATCTTCCTAGTTGCTTGGGCTCTCTACCAGCAAACAGGAAAAAATGTAGGAACGGAGTCGGATGAACCTCAAGAAAATGATCAAATCATCCGAAATGTTGAAGAAGAACCGCCAGCTGAAGCAGATCAAGATAACGCTTCTGAAAATGATACACCTGCAGATGGAGAAAATACTCCGGATGCGAACGATACGGAAGTTGAAACAAAAGGTAGCTTTCAAGTAATTGAAGAAGGTACGGGAAATTCCCCGGAGTCTACCGTTCAATTTAGCAATGCGGGAGAATCAATTGCTTTAAAATTTACTGCTAGTGGAGAATCTTACGTAGACGTGAAAGGCGAGAGTGGAGAAAGTTATTTTTCAGGAATGTTCAATCAAACAGAGTCTCCATTGCAAATGGAGATAACTGATGAAGAAAAACTTTATTTTAATATTGGTAATGCGTCTAATATTTCTGTTTCCATTAACGATGTAGAAATGGAATATCCTGTAGACCCTAGTAAGCATGTTCATCAAAAAATATGGGTGCTTTTAAACGAAACAAACACGGAAGAATAGGTGAATCCCCTGGAATGTACGAGGGGGTTTATTCATTTAATTTATAAGTGGAGGAACAGTCTGGAATGAATATACCAAACAAGATTACGTTATCAAGAATTTTTTTAATTCCCATTTTTATCGTCATACTCTCTATACCTTTTGATTGGGGTACTTGGGAAATAGGAAATAGAGAGCTACCTATAACTCACTTCGCTGCTGCCTTGCTATTTATTATTGCATCAAGCACGGATTGGCTTGATGGGTATTATGCCCGTAAATATAATTTGATTACAAACTTAGGTAAATTTTTAGATCCACTCGCAGATAAACTGCTCGTCTCTGCTGCGTTTATTTTACTCGTACAATTAGAGCTGGCACCTGCATGGCTCGTTATTTTAATAATTAGTAGGGAATTTGCAGTTACGGGCCTTCGATTAGTTGCTTCAGGGGAAGGAATTGTGTTAGCTGCGAGTCCATTAGGAAAAATAAAAACAGTTTCACAAATTATAGCAATTACTTTAATGCTGCTGCATAATTTTCCTTTTGCATATATAAACATTCCTTTAGATATATTTATGTTGTATATCGCTTTACTATTTACTGTCGTCTCAGGATTTGATTATTTTTATAAAAATTGGCATGTAATGAGGGATTCAAAATAATGAAACAAACAAATACAGAAATCATTGCTGTTGGGACGGAATTATTATTAGGGCAAATTGCAAACACAAATGCACAATGGCTATCTGATCAGCTAGCAGCCTATGGAGTCAACACGTTTTATCACACCGTTGTAGGAGATAATTTACAACGTGTGGAACAAGTGTTTAAAGACGCACATAAGCGTTCTGATATTATAATTGTAACTGGCGGCTTAGGGCCGACCGAGGATGATTTGACCCGTGAAGCCTTTCAACAATTGAGTAACATGGAATTAACCGAGCATCAGCCGTCAATGGATAAAATTAAAGCTTTTTATCGTAGACAAGGAAAAGAAATGACACCGAATAACGAAAGACAAGCGAGAGTGTTTTCCAATGCAAAAGTAATTGAAAATACAGTTGGTATGGCACCAGGTATGATCGTACCGTATGAAAATAAAACGTGGATCTTTTTACCTGGTGTTCCACGAGAAATGAAACAGTTGTCTATTCAAGCTGTTTTTCCATATATACGTGAACAAATGGGCGAAGAAATGATTATTAAATCAAAAGTGCTTCGTTTTATTGGAATTGGTGAATCACAATTAGAGCATGAGCTTCAATCTCTAATTCAAGTACAAAATAATCCTACAATAGCTCCACTTGCACAGGATGATGGGGTTGTTATTAGACTGACTGCTAAAGCGACATCAAGCGAGAAGGCTGAAGACCTTTTAAATGGGACAAAAGAGAAAGTGTTAGATAAGGTTGGCGAATACTTTTATGGTATGGAGCATGATAGTATTCAAAACACAATATTATCAATGCTAAATGAACAAAATAAGTACATTGCAGCTGCGGAAAGCTTAACAGGAGGAATGTTTACTCATAAATTAATTGCAGCTTCTGGTATCTCGTCTGTTTGCCGTGGAGCAGTTGTATGCTATGATACGAAGGTGAAAACGGATGTATTACATGTTTCACCAGAAACGATAGACGCAAAAGGTACTGTAAGCGAAGCGTGTGCAATTGAAATGGCAGAAAATATATGTACTGTTTTGGATGCGGATATAGGAATTAGCTTTACCGGCGTAGCTGGTCCTAATTCCATTGAAGGACAGCCTGTAGGAACAGTCTTTATTGCAGTTAGTGATCGTTTGGGGAAACAAAAAGTGGAGAAATTCATTTTTCAGGGCGATCGAAATACAGTGAGAAGAAGAGCAATGCTTAAAGGATTTGAAATATTGTACCGTTTCCTCAAAATGTAATTTCCTTATGTAATTTTTTCTTGAAAATGAGTTATTTTATGGCCTTTTTAAGTTGTTTTTTAAAAGTCCGTAATAAATTATAAATAAAAATAAGAACATTTATTCGGTTTTTGTTGGCAAAACAATAAAAACATTGTATGATATGGGTAGTTGATTAAAGGAGGTAGTCTCATTGAATGATAGAAAACAAGCACTAGATATGGCTTTACGAAATATAGAGAAGCAATTTGGAAAAGGTTCAATTATGAAACTTGGAGAGCAGGCTGAGAAAAAGCTTGCAACGATCCCAAGTGGCTCCCTAGCGTTGGATGTCGCTTTAGGAATTGGTGGCTATCCGAAAGGGCGAGTCATTGAAATTTATGGCCCAGAATCGTCTGGTAAAACAACTGTTGCGTTGCATGCAATCGCAGAAGCCCAAAGAAATGGAGGGCAAGCAGCTTTTATCGATGCTGAGCATGCATTAGATCCGACCTATGCAAGAGCACTAGGAGTAAACATTGAAGAGTTGCTTTTATCACAGCCTGATACCGGAGAGCAGGCCTTAGAGATTGCTGAAGCGCTTGTACGTAGTGGCGCGGTGGACATTATCGTCGTTGATTCAGTTGCGGCATTAGTACCAAAGGCTGAAATTGAAGGAGAAATGGGAGATTCGCATGTCGGTTTGCAAGCGCGTTTAATGTCTCAAGCACTAAGAAAATTGTCTGGTGCCATTAATAAATCAAATTCTACTGCGATATTCATTAATCAGATTAGAGAAAAAGTTGGCATTATGTTCGGGAATCCAGAGACGACTCCAGGCGGCCGTGCATTAAAATTTTATTCTTCTGTCCGCTTGGAAGTACGCCGTGCCGAAACATTGAAACAAGGGAACGATATGGTAGGGAACAAAACGCGAATTAAAGTAGTTAAAAATAAAGTAGCCCCGCCATTTAAGCAAGCTATGGTCGATATTATGTATGGAGAAGGTATATCTAAAGAAGGCGAGATTATTGATATTGGAGCAGAGCTTGATATCGTTGAAAAAAGCGGCTCTTGGTACTCCTATAAAGAAGATAGACTTGGCCAAGGTCGTGAAAATGCAAAGCAATTTTTAAAAGAAAATGAAGATATAATGGATGAAATTCATACAGCGATACGAGCGCATTACCAATTAGATGAACCAGCAGAAACAGAGAGCGCTTCTGATCTTGAAGAAAATGAAGCATAGGCTGTACTAATAAATATCGTACGTACTCTTTTCGCTTTGTAGTTTATTCGTGATATTAAAACAATAATAAAATGCATTTAATTGAAAAGGCCCTTTACCTAACTCAAAACTGGTAAAGGTTTTTTTATTGCTCCTTACCATTGCTAGTGACATTTGACGTAGAACCCAAAAGAATAGTTAAAGAGCCAGATTTGTTAAAAGTCACTTAGATCAAGAACGACACGGAAAACGACAAAAGACTACTTTCACCTGGGAGATGATCAAATAACGCAAACCGATGGCAGCTATAAGAGTCTGATGGCACAGTAGTGCAAATTAAACGTGGCGTCTGTATAACAGATTGCTTAAACCATATGGGTTACTTATAAGCAATTAGAAGAAAACGAAAGGGTATTCATTGACATTGATTAGTAGTACATTTAAAATTAAATTGTATAATTTTATATTTCTATTATACAATCTTTATTTATTAAATATGGTATATGCCGACAATAATGAATTGTACAATTTTATAGCAATAGGAGGTGAAAATCGTGGACAATCCTTTTGTCATCTCCATTTTGCTCGCCTTAGTCTTAATCGTCGGTATTGTTGTTGGGTATCTGATTCGTAAATCTATTGCTGAAGCTAAAATTTCCAGTGCAGAAAATTTAGCAAAACAAATAGTTGAAGAAGCACATCGGAATGCAGATGCCTCTAAAAAAGAGGCGCTTCTTGAGGCGAAGGATGAAAATCATAAACTTCGTCAGCAGGCAGAAGAAGAAATACGTGAGCGACGTTTGGAACTACAAAGACAAGATGATCGTCTGATGCAAAAAGAAGAAAATCTGGATAGAAAAAGTGTCACACTCGATAAGCGTGAACTCGTATTAGAAAAAAGAGAACAAACACTGACAGAAAAACAACAACAAATTGAAGAAATGGAAAGCAAAGTGGACGCGATGTTAAACGAGCAGCAAATGGAGCTTGAGCGCATTTCAGGATATACAACAGATCAGGCCAAAAAAGTATTATTAGATCGAGTTGAAAAAGAAGTAACACATGAAACGGCAGTAATGATCAAAGAGGCAGAAAACAATGCAAAAGAAGAAGCTGATAAAAAAGCAAAGAACATTCTTTCACTAGCATTGCAACGTTGTGCTGCTGATCATGTTGCAGAAACAACTGTATCGGTTGTAAACTTACCAAATGATGAAATGAAAGGACGGATCATTGGCCGCGAAGGTCGAAATATCCGTACATTGGAAACCTTAACCGGAATTGATTTAATAATTGACGATACACCAGAAGCGGTAATTTTGTCCGGATTTGATCCAATTCGTAGAGAAACAGCTCGTTTAGCTTTGGAAAAGCTAGTGCAAGATGGAAGAATCCACCCAGCTCGAATTGAAGAGATGGTTGACAAAGCGAGACGAGAGGTAGACGAATATATTCGTGAAATTGGAGAAGAAACGACTTTTGAAATAGGTATCCATGGATTACATCCAGATCTAATTAAAATACTTGGTCGGTTGAAATATCGTACAAGCTATGGTCAAAATGTGTTAAAGCATTCCGTTGAAGTAGCCTATCTTTCAGGCTTACTAGCTGCTGAACTAGGTGAAGATCAGATGCTCGCAAGAAGAGCCGGACTTCTTCATGATATTGGAAAGGCAATAGACCATGAAGTAGAAGGCAGTCACGTTGAAATCGGTAAAGAATTAGCGATGAAGTATAAAGAGCATGAAGTAGTTGTAAATTCCATTGCCTCGCATCATGGAGACGAGGAAGCGACTTCCATTATTTCTGTTTTAGTTGCTGCTGCAGATGCTTTATCAGCAGCTAGACCAGGAGCAAGAAGTGAAACGTTGGAAAATTACATTAAGCGACTTGAAAAGCTAGAAGAAATATCCGAATCGTTTTCAGGTGTTGAAAAATCATTTGCAATTCAGGCAGGAAGAGAAATACGTATTATGGTTAAACCGGATGAAATTAAAGATGTAGATGCAGTTCACATTGCAAGAGATATTCGTAAACGAATTGAAAGTGAACTTGATTATCCAGGACATATAAAAGTCACGGTTATAAGAGAAACACGAGCCGTTGAATATGCAAAATAAAGACAAAGCAGTGTAATTTCACTGCTTTGTTTTTTTAGTTGTACAATATATGACGTTGGTGAAGCAAAATCACTTTATGTTTTGATAGGGAAATGTGAAGAATGTTAAAAGCTTCATATATCCGTTGCAAATTAAACAGCATGGAAATGTGTGCAAAAATGCGATTAGCCCTCTTTAAGCTGACAAGAACGAAAGTTGACGGACGACTGAGGAAATAGCAAGCGTCCGAAGATCCCTGTAGCGACTCGGATAGAGGAGCTACAAAAGCTGAGGCAGTAACCGTGGAAAGCCTGTCGGCTGTAGTGCAAGTCAGCGAATCAGAATGCAAGATTTCATGTTTTCGTTCTACTTAATTAGTAGGTATTCCTCGACTTAAAATACACCACCAACGTCATTTGACAAAGAACCTTTTTATTTTGACATCTGTGCACGCATATGGAACACTAGAAGTACTAAAATAGTTAGGATGAACTTGTGATGAAAGTATTATTTATCGGAGATGTAGTCGGTGCTCCAGGTCGAGAAATGGTAAAAGAATATTTGCCAAAGCTGAAAGATAAATATCGTCCTTCAGTAACAATTATAAATGGTGAAAATGCAGCAGCAGGGAAAGGGATAACAGAAAAAATATACAAAAGTTTTTTAGAATGGGGCGCCCAAGTAATTACGATGGGAAATCATACGTGGGCAAAAAAAGAAATATTTGAATTTATAGATGAGGCAAAGTATTTGCTTCGTCCAGCAAATTATCCAGAGGGAACACCAGGAAAGTCACTTGTTTTTATTCCGGTAAATAATTTGGAAATTGCAGTTATTAATATTCAAGGTAGAACCTTTCTTCCTGCAATCGATGATCCTTTTCGTAAAATAGACGAACTTATTGAAACAGCCAAAAAAAGAACGCCACTTATTTTTATCGATTTTCATGGAGAAGCTACGAGTGAAAAGCAAGCATTTGCTTGGTATCTTGACGGCCGAGCAACAGCAGTAGTTGGTACACATACTCATGTACAAACAGCAGATGAACGCATTTTAGACAAAGGAACAGCATATATTACAGATGTGGGCATGACAGGGCCATATGACGGAATTTTAGGAGTAGAAAGAGGAGCTGTGTTGAAGCAGTTTTTAACAAACTTGCCCGTTCGTTTTGAAGTTCTGAAAGAAGGGAAACGTCAATTGAACGGATGTATAGTAACCATTGATGAAAAACAAGGAATAGCTACCGGGATAGAAAGAATTATCATCAACGACGATCACCCATTTTTTAGTTGATTATTTGAATTTTTAAATAGTTCGTGCATAATTAGGTAATAAGGTATCATCTCTAAGAATATAGTAGCAATAGGTCTATATTAGCAAATGAAGGAGGTACTAGTAATGGACATTTTAAAAGTTTCAGCAAAATCAAATCCTAACTCAGTAGCAGGAGCATTAGCCAATGTATTAAGAGAGCATGGTACAGCAGAACTACAAGCAATTGGAGCAGGCGCATTAAATCAATCAATAAAGGCAGTTGCAATTGCCAGGGGCTTTGTTGCCCCAAGTGGAGTAGATTTAATTTGTATTCCAGCATTTACAGATATAACGATTGATAATGAGGAACGAACAGCGATTAAATTGATCGTAGAGCCGCGATAACTTGTATAGAGATAGTAAGTGTTACGTGAGGAGCGTAACACTTTTTCATTTTGAATTAACAATTTTATTTTATTTGAAAGAAAAATAGATTAGATAAATGGTATTATTAGTAAAGTGAACAGTCAATATAAGAGAGGATTTTTAAATTTTCTATTGGAGAATCAGGATGGGTGCTTGAAATAAGTAAGGACGCTTAATTGCTCTATTTTCTTAATGGTATTCGAAATAAATTAATAAGGAAAGGTTTCCTAACATTACCACTCATGGACAATACGCCCTTTCTGTGAGCGAGTAGTGCTCCTCCTCGTGCTAAGCACCGTTTTCTTTGCACCCGCTCTCACACCTTCCATTCATTCGTGTCGGAATAGAGCGCGAATTATATGTCGACATCGGTAGGGTATTAAAAATTCAGAAAAACCTATATAAAAAGTGTGTTTTTCAAGGGTCTAAATATCCACTATTATACTTAACTCAATCTCTTAAATTGTATGAGTAAAATGTTTGTGGGGGAACAGATGCACGAATCTAACTAGATAATATGTGATCAATTTTACTTCGAACGATATACACATGAATAACACCGTTGATTTTCACTGCCCACGGAAAGCGTAGTGTATATCTACTGCGGTCGGTAGGAATCAATACTAAAATTAACGAATACAAAGAGAGGTTTTTTAACTTCTTAAAATAACACCCACGAATACTTAACTCAATCTCTTAAATTCCATCTGTTGTTTAATTTGCGAAAAAGACTTATACTATACTAATGGAAATGGCTAATTATAAAACTAATTTTTTCTATAAATATATTGCAGTAAAAGCAGTTCCTTGTTTAACTGCAAAATAAGAACATTTTCTTCTATTTAAGTAAGTAATATCGATTGCGAAAGGAGCTTTTTGGTTTATGAATGAACAACAAAGAAAAGAAATGGCCCAAATTGTACAAGGTGAACCAAATAATAAAAACTTAGAAAAAAATAAACCGCTGCACGAAAAGACTACGGAAGATTTTGCAAAGTACTTTCAAACAACATACGAGCCACCGAATATGAACAAGGCTCGAAAGCGGTATCGCGAAAAAATAGAGGTCCATTATGACTTTGGCATACCCAAAGATATGCAAGGAATTGGAAAGGGTAAAAAATTCCTTATTCGTACATATGGGTGTCAAATGAATGAACACGACACTGAAGTTATGGCGGGCATTTTAACAGAAATGGGTTATGAATCAACTACGGAAACAACCGATGCAGATATTATTTTATTAAATACGTGTGCAATCCGAGAAAACGCGGAAAATAAAGTGTTTGGTGAACTCGGACATTTAAAACCGTTAAAACTGGAAAAACCGGATTTGATTCTAGGCGTATGTGGGTGTATGTCTCAGCAAGAATCCGTAGTAAATAAAATAATGAAAAAGCACCAACATGTTGATTTAATCTTTGGGACACATAACATTCATCGCTTACCGCACTTAATTAAAGATTCTTTCTTTAACAAAGAGAAAGTTGTAGAAGTGTGGTCAAAAGAAGGCGACATTATCGAAAACTTGCCGAAAGTTAGACATGGGAAAATCAAAGCTTGGGTAAATATAATGTATGGATGTGATAAGTTTTGCACATATTGCATCGTACCTATGACACGTGGAAAAGAACGAAGTCGTCGTCCCGAAGATATTATACAGGAAGTACGCCATTTAGCTGCACAAGGCTATAAAGAAATTACAGTTCTTGGCCAAAACGTGAATGCGTATGGAAAAGACTTTGAAGATATTTCGTATCGGTTTGGCGATTTGATGAATGATCTTCATAAAATCGATATTCCACGGATTCGTTTTACTACTTCTCATCCGAGAGATTTTGATGATCATCTCATCGAAGTTCTCGCCCAAGGTGGCAACTTAATGGACCACATTCATTTACCGGTGCAATCAGGAAGCAGTGAGGTTCTAAGACGAATGAATAGGAAATATACGCGAGAATCCTATTTAGAGCTCGTCTCAAAAATAAAAAAGGCGATTCCGAATGTAACACTTACTACAGACATTATTGTCGGATTTCCAAATGAAACAGATGAGCAATTTGAAGAGACGATGACATTAATGGAAGAAGTCGGGTTCGAATCTGCCTATACATTTATATATTCACCACGGGAAGGTACACCGGCAGCTGCTCGAAAAGACGACGTTCCAATGGAAGTTAAAAAGAAACGCTTATACCGATTAAACGAACTAGTTAACAAGCAAGCAGCCGAATCGATGAAATCCTATCAAGGAAAGATTGTAAAAGTACTTGTAGAAGGCGAAAGCAAGAAAGATCCTAATGTTCTTTCTGGATATACTGAAAAGAATAAAGTAGTGAACTTTAGAGCTCCAAAATCGACAATCGGTCAAATTGTAGAAGTGAAAATAACAGAAGCAAAAACATGGTCCCTAGATGGTGTCATGGTAGAAAATACAGTAGAGGTGAATTAATGTTGGCTGAATATACAAGACAGCAAGTATTAGATGAAGCAAAAAACCTAGCAAAAATGCTTGCAAATACAGAGGAAATTGAACGTTTTAAGCAAGTGGAAGCAAAATTAAATGAAAATAAAAAAGTACAACAATTAATATCAAGAATTAAAACATTGCAAAAGCAAGCAGTTAATTTTCAAGCATACGAGAAGACAGAGGCGCTTAAGAAAGTTGAAGCAGAAATTGATCATTTACAAAATGAGCTGGATGAAATTCCAGTTGTACAGGAGTTTCAGGAAACCCAAACTCTCGTAAATGACGTGTTGCAGCTCGTTTCAGGAACAATTTCACGAGAAGTGACAAATCATGTAATAGAAGCAACTGGCGGAGATTTATTAGCAGGAGAAACGGGATCAAAAAAGAAGTCTAGTTCTCCATGTAGTAAGTAAGAAGCAAACTAGATTACACACTACACGTTTAGAGAAAATGGTTTTGAGCATACGAATTTGATGCTCAGAACCATTTTTAGTTGAGTTTATATTTGTGTACTCTCAATACTAAGGGCGCTATTATTGTATGTGGTGCTCACCAGTCGTCTGCAGAAAAGAAGATACTGTAGATGCAACGTATGATTCGGTGTTGCACGTATGTCCTTCAAGCGAGACCGAAGTATCATTATGGAGCGGCGTTGTATCTTAAATTGAACTGTTCGATTTTTTCTACATGCTAGATGAAATACTATTGCCCTAACCTCACCCAAATGTTATGCCACCAAAGATTGTTCACCAGATTTTTAGCTAAGTCTCAAACTTAATTACCAATAATATAGCGAATAGTTTTGGTTCCAAATAGGATCTGAAAAATATTGTTCTTCTCTTTTTAAAGAATCATTATGCACTTTAGGTGTTTGTCTTGCATAAAATGACTATGACAAAAGAGGAGGTATACGCACGATGACTTTTCTTAAAAAAGATTACAGAGAAATTATTACGAAAGCTGTTTGTGGAAAAGGACGTAAGTTTACAAAGGCAACCCATCATGTATCACCATCACATAGACCGACAAGCATCCTGGGTTGTTGGGTCATCAATCACCTATATAATGCCAAGAAAAAGTCGGATGATACAGTTGAGATTAATGGAAGTTACGATATAAATATTTGGTATTCGTACAATGATAACACAAAAACGGAAGTTGTAACGGAAAGAGTAACCTATTCCGATTATGTCCCACTTTCTGTTAAGGACGATCATTGTATAAGCGATGATTATGATGTAATCGCTAAGGCAGTACAGCAACCAAATTGTTTAGAATGCGAAATTGACAAACATGGAAGTAAAATTGAAGTAGAGGTCGAAAGAGAATTTATTGTAAAAATAATAGGTGAAACGAAAGTGTATGTCCGAGTAAATCCCGAAGGTTATCAAATTGACGACGACGATGAGGATTGGGACGTTAAACTAACCGATGATGAATTAAGCGATGTGAACCCAGACTTTCTAGGAAGAAGGAAAAAAGACTAACACGTTGTCAAAATCTGCGTTCTACTTTAAGCAAATAGTGAAATGACGAAAGCTATCCTAACTTCCGGATAGCTTCTTTTTTTACGTACGACTCATTACTTGTTATATTCGATGATTTATATATCGGATTGCTTTTGTAACGTGTTGGATGTATTGGTATGCATCTGAAGAAAGCTCATGTGAAGAATCAAAGCTTAAATTTTCAATAAGCTGTTCAACTGAACGAACACCAAACACGGCCGAAGCTACAACCGGATGAAATAAGACATATTTAAAAGCAATATCTTTTAAACGTTTCATATTTTGATATGCTTCGAGCTGTTGTATAATATGAAGCACATCGTTTTTCGTATAATTTAAATAGCTTTCGTTCAGCTTTTTATTCCTTGTTGGTGAATCAATTAAAATACCTTTTGCAAGTGGTCCGCGAGCAAGGACACTAATTTTATGTTTGTGTAATAAAGTAAGAATATTCTCCTCTGGCCTGCGATCAAGCAAATTATATTGAAGCATAACCGCATCAATATTCGAGTTAGTAACATAAGCATTTATTACATTTGGACGGATCGAGGAAATGCCATATGCTCGAATAATCCCTTCTTTCTTTAGTTGTTCAAATGCGTCAATTGATTCTTCTATCGGGTCATCAATTGTTCCTCCGTGTAACAAATATAAATCTATATAGTCTGTCTTAAGTCTTCGTAAGCTTGCTTTAGCGCTTGAAATAATATGCTCTTTTGACGGATCCCAATACCAATCTTTCTTAACACGATTAAAATGATTGCCTACTTTTGTCGTTAAAATTAACTGATCTCGTTTATGTTTAATTGCTTCACCAACAATACGTTCATTGTCTCCAAAACCATATAAATCCGCAGTATCCAAATGATTTATTCCCATATCGATCGCTTCATCAATGATACGACGTGCTTTCTGATAATCTGTTCCAAGAGACATACAACCAAGGGTAAGCTCTGAAACATATAAATCCGAACTTCCAATTTGATTTACCTTCACTTTAACACCTCTCTACACTCCTAGCTATACTTTCTTCTATAATGTTAAATTAACGTCTGAACATGTTCAATCAGCTCCAATGAAATTGACTTTATTGTAAATATAATTGGACTAAATGACAACTTTTTAAAAAGTAGATTATGATAAACTATTTAGGGGAAACTAAAAAGTGAGGGAGAGTGCAATGAACAAATGAATCGAGAGACTACGATAGAATCTGAAGTGATCTTTAAAGGGAAAATTATTACAGTTCAACTAGATAAAGTCGAATTGCCAAATGGAAAAACATCGTACCGTGAGCTAGTAAAACACCCAGGAGCGGTAGCGATTATTCCGATCAATTTAGAGAACAAGATTGTTTTAGTAGAACAATATCGTAAACCTTTAGAGCGATCCATTATAGAAATCCCCGCTGGTAAAATCGAAGTAGGAGAGGAACCCGAAATTACGGCAATACGAGAATTAGAAGAAGAAACTAATTATACGACTGCTCAGCTAAAATATATTACTTCTTTTTATACATCACCGGGATTTGCAAATGAATTAATTCATATTTACTATGCAAATAATGTTTATCAATTACAGCAACCTATACAAGGCGATGAGGACGAATTTGTAAAACCAGTCGAAATGACATTGGAAGAGGCAAAAATTGCAATAAAAGAGAAAAGAATTTATGATGCTAAAACAATATATGCGATTACTTATTTGGAAATGAAAAGGATGAGAGATGAATGTTAACCTCTTATTTTGCGGATATGCATATCCATATTGGAAGGGATATGTACAATAATCCTGTTAAAATAACCGCGTCAAACAAGCTAACATTAACAAACATATTAATGGAAGCGAGTAGACGAAAAGGAATTGATCTTATCGGGATTATTGACAGTCATGTTCCGACCGTTCAAATGGAAATTTTACACTTAATCGAAAAAGGACAAGCAATAGAGTTGGATGAAGGCGGTATTCGTTTTGAGCATGTTACGTTAATATTAGGTTGTGAATTGGAGGTATATGACAATGCTTGTCAAGGTCCAATTCATGTATTAGCATATTTCCCTTCTATTAAACGGATATCGGCTTTTACAGAATGGCTTAAGCATCGAATGAAAAATATTACGTTGAGCTCACAACGTTACTATGGAACTGCGAAACAATTGCAAAATAAAGTTAAAGAACTAGAAGGAATTTTTATTCCGGCTCATATATTTACCCCTTTTAAAAGCTTATACGGAAAAGGTGTAAAGCAGTCGCTAACAGAAATATTAGATCCAAAACAAATCGATGGTGTCGAATTAGGTTTAAGCTCGGACAGTATGATGGCTGATCAAATTAAAGAATTGCATGCGTATACATATTTATCTAATTCCGATGCACATTCATTAAATAAAATAGGCAGAGAATATCAAGCAGTGCTGTTAAAGGAGCCAAGTTTTATTGAGTTTTGTCGTGCGTTGCACCATGTAAACGGACGAAAAATCATAGCAAATTATGGAATGAATCCACAATTAGGTAAATATTATACAACGGTTTGTGCAAATTGCTTACAGACAACATCAAAAGAGAGATCGACCTGTGTAACATGCGGAGCGCAAAAAATAATAAAAGGCGTTTTTGATCGAATACAAGAATTATCAACAGCCGGAAAATCATTATCGTCGCATCGTCCTCCTTATAAATATCAAGTTCCATTGGAATATATTCCTACACTTGGTCCGAAAACATTTCAAAAATTGCTCGATCATTTTGGAACAGAGATGAATGTTATTCATCATGTTCCATTTCCACAACTTAAAAAAGTAGTATCGGAAAAACTAGCAGATGCCATTATTAATATGCGGGAAGGGAAACAATCGATACAAGCTGGTGGAGGTGGAACATATGGGACGATTTTGAGTTAAGTACAAGATAATATAAAGAACATTACTATTTTTGGTATTATTACAAGGATTTCCTCATAGTTTTTATTAGTAGAACGTCTTTGAATGGAGGAATCCAATGAATAATAGCCGCACTCTAGTAGTAAACCATGTAAGAGACCATGCAACCATTTATATTTTCATGATTATTTTGTTCTTAACAGGAATTGTTTTTGGAGCGATAATTGTAAATAGCATGAATTTTGTGCAAAAACAAGATTTATTTTTTTATTTGGATCGCTTTTTCGGCCAAATTTTAAATGGACATATTATTGAAAATAAAGAAATAGTAAAAGAGAGTTTTATTTTTCATGCAAAATACTTATTGCTTTTGTTCGTTTTAGGTTTATCTGTAATTGGCTTACCTATCGTATGGATACTAATTTTTGTTAAAGGGATGGTTATTGGATTTTCTGTTGGATTTATCGTTAATCAGTTAGGAGTAAAGGGGTTAATATTAGCATCAATCTCGATCGTTCCGCAAAACATTCTCATTATACCGATTTATATTACCGCTGGTAGTTTATCAATGATCTTTTCATTAGCCTTATTATCAAAACTATTTAGTCGGAAAATATCGCAATCGATAGCAGCACCTTTTCTCAACTATGCTGCTATATTTGCTTTATTACTCTCAGTAGCTTTGGTTGCCGCACTTCTAGAAGCATTCGTAGCTAATGAAGCAGTAAAGGCTTTTATTAAATCTTTTTACTAATATTAATTACTTTTTAATAATAAATACAATATGTTGTTTATAATAATTATACTTTGACACCTGTTCCATGTGAGCATATAATAAAAAGGGAGTATGGAGGGGGAACTTAACATGGAACAGAGGATAGATCGAATAAAAAAACAGTTGCATGCAAAAAATTATAAGCTAACCCCACAAAGAGAAGCGACATTAAGGGTATTGTTGGAGCGAGAAGAGGATCATCTTAGTGCAGAAAATGTGTTCTTACTCGTTAAAGAAAAAGCACCGGAGATTGGCTTAGCTACTGTTTATCGTACATTAGAGCTACTGTCTGAATTGAAAATTGTTGATAAAATTAACTTTGGAGATGGCGTATCCCGCTACGATTTACGGAAAGAGGGAGTGGAACATTTCCATCATCATCTTGTCTGTATGGAATGTGGTGCGGTTGATGAGATTATTGAAGATTTGTTAGGAGAAGTCGAACAAATCGTTGAAAAAGACTGGGGTTTTCAAGTAAAGGACCACCGGCTAACTTTTCATGGCATTTGTAAGCAATGTCAAACGGCTTCAGTTGAAGTAACAAAATAAATATAATATGTGAGAAAAGCCTATTTTCAAACAACGAAAAAGGCTTTTATTTTTATCTGTTTATATACACTGTTGCTATATAGTTTTTTCAAAACATATGCATAGGATGTTTCTTTTTTTGAGTTTTAACAGACGGACTGTACTAGTAGTTCCTAACTAATTTTTACAAGCAATAGTGGACGCGTCTTTACGACATTCCAATAATCTAAAAAGTGTATGTATAATATTCATCTTTTTTGGCATATCTTCTAATAAATAGAATGGATTAGAAGAGGTGGATTAAAGTGAAGCGAATCGTCTGGGATTCTGTGAAAGTTTTTGTTATATTTATAGCATGTACATTTATCTTTTATTTTGGCCTTCGCCTTATGCATACGGAATATGAACAATATCATCGATATGATCAGCCAGAAGGGCCGGCAGTGAAAGTATTTAATGAAGAGGAAAGTGTTTTTGATCGATTAAATCTATTTTTTCGCATAGGAGAATAGCATATGATGGAAGATCCATTTGAAGATTTTTTTCATTATTTACAAATAGAAAGAGCTCTTTCTGAAAATACGATTACTTCTTACCGCAGAGATTTAAAACAGTACAAGAAATATATTAATGAGATGTTAAATAAAACAAACTGGGAAGCTGTCATGAGAAGTGACATTCTTTCATTTCTTTATTTCCTAAAAGATGAAGGCAAGTCTTCTTCGACGATATCTCGATCGATTTCATCGATTCGTTCTTTCCATCAATTTTTAATACGAGAGCGGATTGTACAGCATGATGCAAGCGTACATATTGAAACACCGAAAAAAGCAAAGAAGCTACCGGATATATTAGCTGCAGAAGATGTTGATAAACTATTAAATGTTAAAGGAACTACAACTCTCGATAAGCGAAATAAGGCGATGGTCGAGCTGCTTTATGCAACAGGACTGCGGGTGACGGAATTAATTTCTTTAAAGGTAAGTGACCTTCATTTAAGCTTAGGGTTTGTGCGCTGTTTAGGAAAAGGATCAAAAGAAAGAATTGTACCACTAGGGAATGTTGCAAAAGAAGCAGTAGAAAATTATTTGTATTATGCGAGAGATGCGCTCGTTAAGCGTAAAAAGGATGAAAATAAATTATTCGTCAATCATCACGGAAGACCGCTTACGAGACAAGGCTTCTGGAAGGTTCTTAGAAACATGGCTAGAGATGCTGGACTTACAAAACAAATTACACCGCACACGTTACGTCATTCTTTTGCAACACACTTACTAGAGAATGGTGCGGATTTGCGATCTGTACAGGAAATGCTTGGGCATGCAGATATTTCCACAACGCAAATTTATACACACGTATCAAAAGCTAGACTAAAAGATATTTACCAAGCTTATCATCCAAGAGCATGATTTGTTAGCATTTATTGGATATAATAGATTAAATAGAGAGAGGAAGATAGCAATGAAACGAATTTTTTTAGTTGTAATGGACTCAGTCGGTATTGGACAAGCACCAGATGCAAAATTGTTTAATGATGAAGGAGCAGACACGTTAGGGAATATTGCAGAACATATGAATGGATTGAATCTGCCGTATTTAGGACAGCTCGGATTAAGTAATATTAAAGAGGTTAAAGGAGTCCAAAAACAAAAGTATCCGAAAGCACATTATACAAAGATGGAAGAGGCTTCAAACGGAAAAGATACGATGACAGGCCATTGGGAATTGATGGGATTGCGCATTGATCAGCCTTTTCGAACGTTTCCAGAAGGCTTTCCGCAAGAATTGATTCAAGAGCTTGAAAAACGAACAAATAGAAAAATTATTGGTAATAAGCCAGCTTCGGGGACAGTTATTTTAGATGAATTAGGCGAAGAGCAGATGAAAACGGGAGCTATTATTGTGTACACTTCGGCAGATTCTGTACTGCAAATTGCAGCTCATGAAGCGGTAGTCCCAATTGATGAGCTTTATTCTATTTGTGAAATTGCACGTGAATTGACTTTAGATGAAAAGTATATGGTCGGCCGCATTATTGCCCGTCCATTTATCGGAGAGCCTGGAGCTTTTGTTAGAACTCCAAATCGCCACGATTATGCATTAAAGCCTTTTGGTCGTACCGTATTGAATGAATTAGAGGATGAAAGCCTAGATGTAATTGGGCTAGGAAAAATATCAGATATTTACGATGGAGAAGGAATTACAGAAACGATACGGACGATTGATAACGAAGATGGCATGACAAAATTAATCGAATGTTTGGATCGAGACTTTCATGGCCTTTGTTTTTTAAATCTTGTTGATTTTGATGCGAAATATGGGCACCGACGTGATGTAATTGGCTATGGACAAGCATTAGAAGCTTTTGATAAGAGACTACCAGAAGTGTTGGATAAGTTAAAGGAAGATGATTTGCTAATTATTACTGCAGATCACGGCAACGATCCGACTCATCATGGGACAGATCACACGAGAGAATATGTACCTTTACTTGTCTATCACCGAAAAATACAAGCAGGCAAACAGTTACCTATTCGCAAAACATTTGCAGATGTTGGCGCGACGATTGCCGATAATTTTAATGTACATCTTCCTGCTTACGGGAGCAGTTTTTTAAGCGAGTTGCTAGATTAATATGAGTATACACTAAAATAAGGGCAGGTGTATTTGAATGAGAATGTACGATATTATAGAGAGCAAGCGAGATGGTAAAGAATTAACAGAAGAAGAAATACGTTTTTTTATTGACGCGTATACGAATGAGCAGATTCCAGATTATCAAATTAGTGCATTACTAATGGCTACTTATTTTCAAGGCATGACGGAACGCGAAAGTGCTGCATTAACAATGGCGATGGTTCACTCAGGTAGCACGATCGATCTTTCGGAAATAAAAGGAATAAAGGTGGATAAGCATTCAACTGGCGGGGTAGGCGATACAACGACGCTAATATTAGCACCATTAGTAGCTTCAGCAGGAGTTGTCATCCCAAAAATGAGCGGACGTGGACTTGGTCATACAGGAGGAACAATTGATAAGCTTGAATCAATTCGTGGCTTTCATACGGAACTTACTAATGAACAATTTATAGAGCTTGTAAATAAGCATAAGCTCGGTGTTATTGGACAATCGGGCAATCTCACTCCAGCTGATAAAAAGTTATATAGTTTACGAGATGTAACTGCAACGGTGAATTCTATCCCCTTAATTGCAAGCTCAATTATGAGTAAGAAGATTGCAGCAGGTGCGGATGCAATTGTTTTAGATGTAAAAACTGGTTCAGGTGCATTTATGAAAAACTTGGATATGGCTAAAAAGCTTGCGCAAACGATGGTTTCGATTGGAAAATTAGTTGGAAAAGAAACAGTAGCAATTATATCTGATATGAGCCAGCCACTCGGACATTCGGTTGGTAATGCACTTGAGGTAAAAGAAGCAATCGAGACGCTACAAGGGAATGGACCGGAAGACTTAACAGAGTTGTGTTTAACGCTAGGTAGTCAAATGCTCTTACTAGCGAAGAAAGCAAGCAATGCGGAAGAGGCAAGAGAAACCTTAATAGAAAATATGAAAAATGGCAAAGCGCTGCAGAAATTTATTGACTTTATTGAAGCACAAGGTGGTGACGCGACGACCGTTACACATCCGGAGCAATTACCACAAGCGAAACATAAAATAGTTGTAAAAGCTCAACAATCTGGGGTCGTTCAGGCGGTAAACGCTGATGAAATTGGGAAAGCTGCTATGATGTTAGGTGCTGGCAGAATAACGAAAAATTCAAAAATTGACTTAGCTGTTGGAGTAGTACTCCATAAGAAAATAGGTGATTCTGTCATAGAAAATGAAGCCCTTGCCACAATACATAGTAGTTCTACTACAGTAGATGCAGTAAATAAAAAGATATTAAATGCGATGCAGATTTCAGATAAGCCTAAGAAACAGCCAATATTAGTTTATGAAACAATTATGTGTTAAAGATGGGAAATAGTTCACTTAATAAATTAATAGTTAAGAAGTTCGGCATTCCTAATTGAAACAGGATTTGCTGGACTTCTTTTTTTAATGTGTAAAATTAAAAAGGTGACCACATAAAAAATGAATGAGCAATATAAGGGAATAAATTGTATGACCATTGTACGCATGAAAAGTTTGTGTAAAATATAGGAACTATTTATTGTAATTTACTTTATTTGCTAGGAAATGGACGTTGAACCATCTCTGTCCATTTTTCAATCATTTGGAAGAAACATCCACTTGCCCTTCCTTACATCCTCTCAGACGAAAGCTAGAACTACACATAGTGACTCAAGCTTGGACATTTCGAAAGTCTTGTGAAAATATTTAAACTAAAAGTTTACGCAGAGTGTTTTTACGTTAGTTAATAAAACGGTCTGTTATTTAATCAAATGGTACCTTCATTATATATACAAAACAGGAAACATATTTGTAAATATGTTTGCTAAATAGTTATAAATCTAACATAGAATGGATATCCTATATTTATTAATTAGAAATAGATAGAGGTTTTTAATTACGGATGAAAAATGGATTGTTGGAGGTAGATTTGATGAAAAAAACAATTGTTATATTAATACTAGTAAGTACAACGATCTTCGGTCAGATGCCGATTTTTGCAGAACAAGAAGAGGAAGTACAGGAAGCTATTGATTTAGCTGAAGGTGCGAAATCAGCAATATTAATTGAACAAGATACAGGAAAGATATTATACGATAAAAACGCAAATGATAAGCTCCCCCCAGCAAGTATGACTAAGATTATGACTCTTTTATTAATAATGGAGGAACTTCATAAAGGAGACCTTAAACTTGAAGAACAGATTAGAATTAGTGAGCGAGCTTCTTCGATGGGCGGCTCACAAATATTTTTAGAGACTGGCGAGGAAATGTCAGTCGAAAACTTACTTAAAGGGATAGCAATTGCATCTGGAAATGATGCCAGTGTAGCGCTTGCTGAACGCATAGCCGGTAGTGAGGAATCGTTTGTTAAAATGATGAATAAAAAGGCTGAAATGCTAGGGTTAAAGCATACCCGCTTTACAAATTCGTCAGGATTGCCGGCAGAAAATCAGTACAGCACTTCACACGACATGGCGATTATCGCAAAAGAATTACTTAAATATGAACACGTTACACAATATACTTCGATTTACGAAGACTATTTAAGAAAGGGGAAAGAGAACGAATTTTGGTTAGTAAATACAAATAAGCTCGTTCGTTTTTACCCAGGTGTTGACGGGTTGAAGACAGGTTTTACAAACGAAGCTAAATATTGTTTAACTGCAACAGCTAAAAAAGATGGTATGCGTGTTATTGCTGTGGTAATGGGAGCAAAAACAGCGAAAGAGAGAAATGCTCTCGTGTCGAAAATGCTTGATTACGCCTTTAATCAATTTGCAACGAAAAAAATAATGGATAAAAATGAGGCAGTTACACAATTAAAATTATTAAAATCCGATCAGCATATCATAGATGTAGTTACGTCCGACTCTATCAGCACACTATATAAAAAAGGAAAAGAACCTAAAAACATTACTACGTCTATAAGGATGAAGGATCAAATTACGTTGCCCTTGAAAAAAGGAGATCAAGTAGGTGTTTTACAAGTCAAAAACAATGATACTATTTTATCTGAAACGGCATTAGTCGTAAACGAGGATATTAAAAGTGCATCGTATTTTACATTGTTTAAAAGAACGATACAGCAAATTGCTAAAAGCGAATAATTCATCGGTATTTGCAGAATTTCTTCTACTTTTGTCAAGAGGCAGGAATCCATTCAAACGATCGAGAAAAAGTAAGCAGCAGGTTTTAAAGGAGGGAAACATATGGGATTAACTTCAAGCTTTGTCGTCAAAGAGAACGTATTAGTAGTTCGATTAGCTGGAGAGCTGGATCATCATGAAGCGAATTATTTGCGAGAAGAATGGCAAAACACACTGTATAACAATCCTGTAAAGCACATCATCTTAAATCTTGAGGCTGTTACTTTTATGGATAGTTCTGGACTTGGTGTAATTTTAGGTCGGTATAAAGAAGTGCTGCAGCTTGGCGGCGAAATGATCGTCTGTTCCATCTCCCCGCCGATTGCTCGACTATTTGAGATGTCTGGCTTGTTTAAAATTATTCGTAACGAAGATAGTGAAGAAAGTGCATTAGGTTCTTTGGGGGTGGCGTCATGAAAAACGAGATGGTTTTACAATTTTCTAGTGTTAGTAGTAATGAATCATTTGCGCGAGGAACCGTTGGTGCATTTGTCACACAGTTGGATCCTACGATGGATGAGTTAACAGAAATTAAAACGGTCGTATCTGAAGCTGTGACGAATTCAATCATACATGGATATAACAACGAGCCTGATCACTTTATAAAAATTATTTGTAAATTACACGATGGAGAGGTCGAGCTTATTGTTAAGGACACTGGAATAGGTATTCAGGATATAGAAGAAGCGAGACAACCTTTATACACATCCAAGCCTGAATATGAACGATCAGGTATGGGCTTTACGATCATTGAAAATTTTATGGATTTTGTAGAGGTACAGTCCAACCCCGGAGAAGGAACAACCGTTACTATGAAGAAACAGCTATCAAAAAGTAAAACGGTTTGCAATTAATAGGGGGTTCTGCCAATGAAAGTAAATATTGAGCACGAACAGCAAAAGGGGACCTTGACGAATGAACAGGTAAAGGAATATATATTAAAAAGTCAACAAGGAGATCGACAAGCTAGGGATTTGCTCGTAGAAAAAAATGTCCGTCTTGTTTGGTCGGTTGTTCAACGATTTTTAAATCGTGGCTATGATCCAGAGGATTTATTTCAAATAGGTAGTATTGGTTTAATTAAATCTATTGACAAGTTTGATTTATCTTATGATGTACGTTTTTCAACGTATGCGGTACCTATGATTATAGGGGAAATTCAACGATTTATTCGAGATGATGGCAGTTTGAAAGTAAGTAGAACGATAAAAGAAACTGCAAATAAAATTCGAATCAAAAAAGATGAATTGACGAAACGACTCGGTAGATCTCCTACTGTAAGTGAAGTCGCAGATGCATTAGATTTAACAGCCGAAGAGGTTGCACATGCTCAAGAAGCGGCAAGATCCCCTCATTCAATTCATGAAACTGTTTTTGAAAATGATGGAGATCCGATTACGCTGCTTGATCAAATCGCAGATAAGGATGGGAACTGGTTTGACAAGTTAACGTTGGAAGAAGCGATTCGTGATTTAAGCGAGAGAGAAAGGTTAATTGTTTATTTACGCTATTATAAAGATAAAACCCAATCTGAAGTCGCCGAGCGGCTAGGAATTTCCCAAGTTCAAGTTTCACGTTTAGAAAAGAAAATATTACATGAAATGAAATTACGAATGAAGCTATGAAGCTCTCATAAAAAATCAGGCAAATCATCAAACGATAGATGATTCGTCTGATTTTTCTTTTTATTACAATATAGGTGCACTTGGTCTAAGTCGGTCTATTTAACAAATGATTCAACGATAGAAGAATGAAGTAAACCACTTGATAACGCTCTTGTGAAGCGCTTTAATACATGGTTTGTATAATTCAGTATGAACCGCAAATACTAATGTATACAAACCGGCATTTAAAGGTGTGATGAAAATGACAACGATAAACGTTTACATACGGATGAGAAAGATGATTCATAAATCGAAATTAGACGAAATAAAACTGAAAGAAATTGCGTATATTTCAACGGTTTTTGATAAAAAAAACGAGCTTGAAGAAATACCAATTTATCGAATTACAAAAAAAGACAACAATATCGTTGTAATAGACAGCTTTACTGTAATAAAGCATTTAAATGAATTGTACAACAGATTAGATTTCCAGGTAGTCGGACCGCCTCATACAATTGTGCGTGTAGTAAATAAGCAACAACGGTCTTCATTAATAATTGCCAGTTTCGTATGGATTTTACTGTTTATCGGGACAGCAATGACGATTATGAACTTTCATTATGATGTTAGTATGCAAGAGGTGCATCAAAGATTACATTATTTATTGACGTCAGAAGAAACACCTTTTCCTCTTTGGATTCAGATCCCGTATTCAATAGGTCTTGGAGTAGGCATGCTCTTGTTTTTTAACCATTGGTTTAAAAAACGTTTTAATGAAGAGCCAAGCCCTCTCGAGGTAGAACTGTTTAATTATCAGCAAAATATTGATCAATATATTGGACATTATGAGAATGACTTAAATGATAAGCATAAATATTATTAACATTTTTGAAATATTAATTGGATTTGCAGGAGGGCTTGCAGTTGGCAGTGGATTTGTAGCAGTTATAACTGTGTTAGGAATTATTCCTCGTTTAATTCAATTAAGTAAATCGGAACATCTTATTAAAGTTTACGGAGCCTGTGCTATTTTAGGTACATTATTTGGAACGTTTTTATCTTTTACTTCCATCGCACTATCTTTTCCCGTAGTTGTTCTCATCGTATGGGGCGTATTTCATGGAGCGTTTAATGGAATGCTGGCAGCAGCACTAACGGAAGTATTAAATGTTTTTCCTATAATAGCTAAGCGACTCGGAATAAATAAATATTTACTAAGTTTATTAATGGCGGTAGTTTTCGGAAAAATATTTGGTTCATTGTTTCAATGGATTATTTTTGTAAGATAAACAGAATGGGATGGTTATAAATATGTCCAAAGTTCAAAAGAAAGTTCCCGTATCAAAAAGGTTACATGTGAACGAAGCATATATGAAGGAACGAATTGGTGCAGGTGTGTCGTTTGATATAGGGTTTCGTGAGCTCGTTATTTTGAGAAGAAAAATACAAATATACTTTGTTAATGGATTGGCAGACGATGCTACCGTAATTGAAATTATAAAAATGCTTGTCAAAATAAACGATGATGAGCAGAATGAAAAAAAAGTTTTTGAAATTATGGAGAATCGACTTGTAAACCAACAAGTTGAAAAGGCCAAAACGATGGATGAAACTGTCGATGCATTGTTATCTGGATTAATAATTATCTTCGTTGACGGAGAACCGTACTCGTTTATAGTTGATGTAAGACGATATCCAGGGAGAACCCCAGAAGAGCCAGATACAGAACGAGTTATACGGGGCTCTAGAGATGGATTCACAGAAAATGTAATTGAAAATACGGCATTAACGAGAAGAAGAATTCGTGATGCTCGGCTTAGACATGAAATGTTAAAAGTGGGGGAGCGTTCTAAAACCGATGTTTGTGTATGTTATATTCAAGACGTCGCTGATGATGATCTCGTTAACTTTACGAAGACAAAAATAAAAGCGGTCGAGGTTGACGGATTGACAATGGCAGACAAGGCATTAGAGGAGTTTATTATCGGAAGAAATTGGAATCCTTATCCAATTGTTCGTTATTCAGAAAGGCCTGATGTAGCTGCGAGCCATTTGTTAGAAGGACACGTTATTGTTATGGTAGACACTTCTCCAAGTGTTATAATTTTACCTACTACATTTTTTGATCATATGGAACATGCGGAGGAATTTAGGCAAACCCCAACCGTTGGAACGTTTATTCGCTGGATTCGATTGCTCGCATTAATAGCCTCGTTATTTTTGTTGCCATTTTGGTTATTAGTAGTGCTAGATCCGAGCTTATTGCCTGCTCCGTTATCGTTTATTGGCCCAAATGAGGAAGGAAACATTCCTATTTTTATGCAAATAATACTTGCAGATTTGGGAGTGGAATTTTTAAGGCTCGCTGCTATTCATACACCGACTGCTTTAGCGACTGCGCTCGGATTAATTGCTGCTGTTTTAATTGGTCAAATTGCTGTAGACGTAGGTATGCTTAGTCCAGAAGTTATTTTATATGTTGCTATTACTACTGTGGGATCATACGTAACGCCTAGCTATGAATTAAGTGTTGCAAATCGTATTATTAAGTTACTATTAGTAATTGCTACTGCAGCTTTTGGTGTAATCGGCTTTACAATTGGAATTACAATTTTCGTTTTGTTTTTAGTTCAATTAAGAACGTTAAAAACACCTTATTTCTGGCCATTTATTCCATTTAATGCTCCGGCGATGTATCACTTTTTATTTCGGATTCCAGTTCCATTTTCTAATCGTCGACCACGCTTTGTTCATCCAAAAAATGATTATCGACAGCCTAAAGGTAATTAGAGCTTGAATAATTGTAGATATTTGTTTTTGCCCAAACTTTTAAAATGGATTTTCGGCTGTTGCTTTACCTGCAGGAGTCTGCGTGGATCCGGATTCCACACAGACGAGTTGGTGTTGCTATGCAACCTCTGTTTCTTGGTTGAATGCTGTATGAATTCAATCAACTGCTAATTTAGATGCATTGTACATTAAGGTGACTATATCGAAATGAATTTTTGCTTGTTTATCTGTTCTGTAAAGGCTTGGAAACTTGGAATTATGAAATTCATTCATTTGAATGTTTTTTGTAAAACACTAAGTAATTCTAAATGCGTTGAAACAAGCGACAGTTGTAAGAATTCAATCGATGGAATTGTAATTTCTTTCGTTTTTCCTCTTAGTATGATAAAGTGTTTTTATTAATGTGACAGACTATAGATAGCGTAAATGAAAAAACGATTCGGTTTGTTGCAATAGAACGTAAACACGATCGTAGTAAGTAAAATTGGAGGTTAAGCGATGGGCTTAGAGAAGCACCCTTTTACAATAAATGATAATGGTCATTTGGAAATTGGAGAAGTAGATGCCACTATGCTGGCAAAAAAGTACGGTACACCGTTATATGTTTATGATGTATCAATTATAAGGGAGAATTGTCGAGCGTTTATAGATACATTTAAACAATTAGGTGTACGAGCGCAAGTCGCATACGCCAGTAAAGCTTTTTCATCGGTTGCGATGCTCCAAGTAATTAAACAAGAAAATTTGAGCTTGGACGTCGTATCTGAAGGGGAATTATATACAGCTCTACAGGCTGACTTCCCGACAAATAAAATTCATATGCATGGAAACAATAAGAGCTATGAAGAGCTGTGTATGGCAATTGAACATGACATCGGTTGTATTGTTGTTGATAATTTTTATGAAATTGATTTAATTGAATCTATTTTAAAGGAAAAAAACAAACAAATAGATGTGTTAATCCGAGTAACACCAGGTATTGAATCGGATACGCACCATTACATAATGACAGGAAATGAAGATTCGAAATTTGGATTCAATATGTTAAATGGCCAGGCACAGCAAGCTTTTGATCGGCTTTATAAGCACGCTCATATTCGATTCAAAGGGCTGCACTGCCATATCGGTTCGCAAATTTTTACATCGGACAGTTTCCTTAAGGCAGTAGAATTACTATTTGAACAGTTAGCTGAATGGTCGAAACGTTATAATTACACACCTGAAGTGGTAAATCTTGGAGGTGGGTTTGGTATACGATATGTTTCAACAGATGACCCATTGCCGTTTAAGGAGCATGTAACAGCAATTGTACAAGCTGTAAAAAAACAGACAGCTGCACTAGAAATCCCTATGCCGGAAATTTGGATAGAGCCAGGCCGCTCTATTGTCGGTAATGCCGGAATCACGTTATATACAGTTGGATCGATGAAAGAGATACCGAATGTCCGAAAATATGTTGCTGTTGACGGTGGAATGGCTGATAACATTAGGCCAGCTTTGTATGAAGCAGCCTATGAAGGAGTTATAGCGAATAAAGCAGCTGAACAATTGACAGATACAGTTTCAATCGCTGGAAAAGCGTGTGAATCAGGCGATATGCTTATTTGGGACTTACAAGTTCCTCGTGTTGAACCGAATGACATTCTAGCTATCTTTTCAACAGGTGCTTATGGGTATTCGATGGCAAACAATTATAATCGTTTCAAAAAGCCAGCAGTCGTTTTTGTAGAAAACGGACGCGATTCATTAATTGTGAAAAGAGAGACAAATGACGATATTATTAAAAATGATTTATCCTATATAGATGGAACCGTTTAATTTAAGTGAAATTACAAATCAAAAAGGGGAATTAAACAAATGACTAAAAAAGGTATTATTACGATGGAAAATGGGAATACAATTGAATTTGAGCTCTATCCAAATGAAGCTCCAGGAACGGTTGCTAACTTTGAAAAGCTTATTAATGAAAACTTTTATGATGGCTTAAGCTTTCACCGTGTTATTCCTGGTTTTGTAAGTCAAGGCGGCTGTCCGAACGGAACTGGCACAGGTTCTGCTGGGTATACAATCAAGTGTGAAACAGAAGGAAATCCACATAAGCACGTAGAAGGTTCTTTATCTATGGCGCATGCTGGGAAGGATACTGGAAGCTGTCAATTTTTTATTGTTCATGATCCGCAACCACATTTAAACGGTGTACACACTGTTTTTGGGCAAGTTACAAGCGGTATTGAACATGCAAAAAACATGCGAAATGGCGATAAAATAAAAGAAATTAAAATGGTATAGATGTTGTATCATGTATAACAGATAAAGTTAGAAGAGCCTAGTTACTTTAACATAGGCTCTTTGTTTCCGATAACGATACGGCTTTTAGGAGTGGCTTATGGAATTGATTTTCGTCGTTTATTTAATTTTTATTGTAGCCCCAATTAGTTTATTCATTCATGAGGTAGGGCACGTTATCGGAGCATTGCTTGTGAAATCAGAATCTATTAAACTTGTAATTGGTACTGGTAATAAAAGAACATTAATACGCTGTACAAATGTAGTGACAATTTCTATACATCAATGGTTTTTTCGTGGAGCTTATACAGAAAGTAAGAGAAATATACCACTACAACCAATGGAAACAGCAATAGTAGTTGTGCTTGGTCCTATTGTAAGTTTACTATTTTCAAGTGTTTTTTATTATTTTAATCAAATTTTTATGCACCCTTTGTTATATTTGTTTGTCTTATTTAATCTTTGGATAGGCATCGTTAACTTAATACCATTTAAAATAGGGAATAAACAATCAGATGGTTTTATAATTTGGCGGACATTTGTAAAATAGATGAATAGTATAGTATAATCTTTAACTTACTTGTTTATACTAAACGATAAAAAGTATTTTCACATAATGTAGATCATAGTTGACAAATAAGGTAGAATGGTGCATAAATGAATGTACGCAAGAAATAAAAACTACAAAGTAAGTAATTCCTTAATGAGGGGTTTATATGTTAATTCGTTATAAAAAAAACCAAGAAAAAATTGCGATGGGACTACTCTCTTTTATGCCTGAAGAAAGAGATGTCAAAGTGTTGCAGAAAACGATTAAAGAATACGAATCGAATCCAAATTGGCACTTGTTCCTATGGAAAGAAGATTCTTCTGTTTTGGGTGCAATTGGACTGAAAATTGAAGACGATCTGAATGTAGTTGTACAACATATATCTGTCAATCCGTCGTATCGTAATTTAGGGATTGGCAAGAAGATGATGTTTGAAATAAAACGATTATACGAGGATAAGTACGCTGTTTGTGCCAACGATGTTACACAACGCTTTTTCAATAAATGTGCTTCGGAACAAGACAATGCAGCAAAGTAATAGTAAGCAATAAATGAAACAGATCAAATTTGTTTTTTTCAAAATGAGCAGTACTCATACTAAATGGCGTGCTTATGTGATGCAGTCCATGTTTGATCGTTTGAATAAAATAGCTATCATTTTATGAAGAGTACGGAGTTGGCGACTCTTCATCTTTCTTCTGTTTTCCGCTGTTTGTTATTTTTTGAAATAATAAAAACATTCCCCTATCTTACATTCATCTCACACAGAGTCATCAAGCACGATCTTATAAGAAAGAGCAAGAGTACACGGATGTAGCTACTTCCTGCAGCTGTCATTGAAAGGGCGTAAGGAATGAACGAACCGAATCCTTATCAAGTAAAATTGGATACGTTTGAAGGACCGCTTGATTTGTTATTACATTTAATTCAAAGATATGAAATTGATATTTATGACATACCTGTTGCACAGATTACAGAACAATATTTGCAATATTTACATGCAATGCAAACAATAGAACTAAATATTGCTAGTGAATATCTCGTAATGGCTGCTACACTTGTTGCTATAAAGAGCCAAATGTTGTTACCAAAACAAAAGTTGGAAGAAGAGGAAGAATATATTGAAGATCCTCGTGAAGCCTTAATGCAAAGATTAATAGAATATCGAAAATATAAAGAAGCTGCCGAAAGGTTAAAGGAAAAAGAATCCGATGAAAGCAAGATTTATACGCGTCCACCGTATACGTTTAACGACTTACAGAAATCTGTGCCAGTAGAAAGGGGATCTATTTCCATTTACGATATGGTGGGTGCCCTAACGAATGTCTTGCAACGAAAAAAATGGAATGCTCCTTTAGAAACAACAATTAATCAGAGAGAAGTAACACTTGAAGAAAAAATGCTTGAGATAAATGATGTATTAAAAAATAACCCGTCCGGTGTTTTATTTGATCAATTATTTGTATATAAAGCAAAAGCGCAAATTGTCGTTACGTTTATGGCTATTCTTGAATTAATGAAAAATAATAAAGTTTATTGTAAACAAGAAAGACATTTTGATTCTATATATGTATTTCTAATGGAGGAATAAGGGTGGAATTTACAGAGCTTAAAGGCGTACTTGAAGGATTACTTTTTGCTAGTGGTGATGAGGGTGTGA
Organism: Virgibacillus sp. W0430; assembly: GCF_051846935.1. Classification (NCBI taxonomy): domain Bacteria; kingdom Bacillati; phylum Bacillota; class Bacilli; order Caryophanales; family Bacillaceae; genus Virgibacillus; species Virgibacillus sp. W0430. The sequence goes on along the minus strand of NZ_JBPYCS010000003.1, from coordinate 81,947 downwards.
CTGTTAAACAAGTAGCGAAAGTGTTGAATATAACCCCTTCTTCTGTTGATCATTTAATAAATGAGCTTAAATATGATTATGAGCATACGGAACGAGGAATGATGATTATTCAGTCACACGAAGTATATCATTTATCAACTAAACCAGAGCACAGTTCCTATTTTGTAAAGCTACTTGAGACACCGCAGTCGAACCGACTTTCACAAGCAGCTTTAGAAACATTAGCCATTATCGCCTATGAACAACCGATTACTAGAGTAGAGATTGAAGAAATTAGAGGAGTAAATAGTGATCGACCTGTTCAGACGTTATTAGCAAAATCTTTAATTGAAGAAGTGGGAAGACGCGAGGGTGTTGGCAGGCCGGTTTTGTTTGGTACTGGTAAAGACTTTTTGACGTATTTTGGCCTGACATCATTGGCTGAACTCCCACCACTACCAGAAAATATCAATTCAGACACGTTGGAGCAAGAGGCAGATTTGTTTTTTGATCGATTTAATGAGCTCCAAAACAATAAAAGTTAAAACAACAGGAATACTATACGAAAAATTGTACACGACATCGTGATTGAATAAATTGCTTTCGAAAATTAAAAATAAGCGATGATGATACTGTCGCGATTGGTACAACCCATTTTGAAGCTCGCGATCAGGCTCCGCTAAAATACGGTATGAGTAAAATGTTTGTGGGGGAACAGATGCACAAATCTAACTAGATAATATGTGATCAATTTTACTTCGAACGATATACACATGAATAACACCGTTGGTTTTCTCGAGGAGGCTGAGACCGTGCCCACGGAAAGCGTAGTGTATATCTACTGCGGTCGGTAGGAATCAATACTAAAATTTACGAATACAAAGAGAGTTTTTTAACTTCTTAAATAACACCCACAAATACTTGACTCAATCTGACGTACAGCCGTTGAATGAATTAATACAGCATTCAACTAAGAAACACAAGTTTCATAGCAACACCAACTCGTCTGTGTGGAATTCGAATCCACGCAGACTCCTGCAGGAAAAGCAACAGTCGAAAATCCAATTTAAAAGTTTTTGAAAAAAACTTTTTAAAATAGCTGAGGCCGTGCCCACGGAAAGCGTAGTGGATCCGAATGGAACACAATAGACACCAATCTCGCTTTAAATTTATAAGTCGATTTTAAATTTCTGTTCTTTTGTGATTTTTTGAAATGGCCATTATGAAATTGACTCATATATCAAACATATTTAAAACAGGATTCACTCGGTCAAAAATGGCTGAGTGAATCCTGTTTTTTATATCGTCAATAAATGCGACTGTTAAAAATTCCAAACAAACAAGCACACACTTCCTCAATTGGATACAGTTCATTACTTATTATTTTGGATGCCAATTTTGAAAGAGTCGTGTGATAAAAACTGCAACGAGAACACATAATCTTTAATCATAACTGCAATGTACAAGCATAAGATGATTGTATGTACTGTCAGAGGGGAGGAGGCCTACCATGCGAATGTATTTATCTATAGGATTTGTCCTATTTTTCGCGCTTATGTCTCCAATTATCGTACAAGCATCTGTAGATGTGTCGGCAAAAAATGCGATACTTATGGAGCAATCAACAGGTAGGGTTTTGTATGAAAAGCAAGCAAATGAAAAACAGCCAATTGCGAGCATTACAAAAGTGATGACTGCCATTATTGCTATTGAATCAGGTAAACTGAATGAAGATGTAACGACTAGTCGACGAGCAATTTATACGGAAGGATCTTCAATTTATTTAGAGCAAGGTGAGAAGATGAAGCTGGAAGATCTTATTTATGGACTAATGCTACGTTCTGGAAACGATGCAGCAGTAGCAATTAGTGAATCTGTTGGCGGGAGTGTTGAAGGATTTGTACAGCTGATGAATGAGAAGGCAGCCTGGTTAGGAATGACAAATACGAACTTTACGAATCCACATGGCCTTCACGATGAGGCTCATTATTCCACGGCTTACGATATGGCTTTATTAATGCAATATGCGATGAACAACGAAAAGTTTAAAGAGATTTCTAGTACGAGCACGTATATATCAGAAAGCAGATCCTATGGATGGAAAAATAAAAATAAGCTTCTCACGAGCTACTACGAGTATTGTACAGGAGGTAAAACAGGGTTTACAAAGCGGTCAGGGCGTACGCTATTAACAACTGCAAAAAAGGATGCACTTGAATTAATTGCAGTTACTTTAGATGCTCCAGACGATTGGCGTGATCACATTCAAATGTTTGAATGGGGATTTAAAAATTATACATTACAACCTTTGCAAGAACGAGGAGAAATCATTTACAAAATAAATGAATTAAAAACAAAAAGGACTGGATACGTTTTAGATTCTCTGTATTATCCTTTAACAGATAAGGAATATGCGAACATCGATCGACGCATAATTTTATGGAGTGGAAAGCAATTAGAAAATGAAAGGACTACAGGGAAAATAGTATTCTCTTTAGATTCTAAGCCTGTCGATGAGACGTTTATTTATCTCCCGCCCTCAGTAAAAAGCGACACGTTTTCGGAAAATGTCACCTACATCTTCAAGATGATCGTAAGGATTGATCCAGATGGTTAACATTATTTGGGCTTTTATGGCAATTATTGGAATTGTTTATGCGATGTTTCATGGAACGATGGAGCAAGTAAATAAAGCGTTGTTTGAAAGTGCGGGAGAAGCCGTTACACTATCGATTGGCCTAATAAGTATTTTAGTATTTTGGTTGGGAATAATGAACATCGCTGAAAAAGCCGGAATATTAAAAACGATTACAAAATTATTTAGACCAATAGTTACGTGGTTGTTCCCAGATATACCAAAGGGTCATCCGGCATTAGGTTATATTTTGTCGAATATATCTGCAAATCTGTTTGGTTTAGGAAATGCAGCTACCCCAATGGGAATTAAAGCAATGGAACAAATGAAGCAATTAAGTGGCTCGGAAAAAGCATCGCGCTCCATGATTACGTTTCTTGCATTAAATACTTCTAGTTTAACGATTATTCCAACTACTGTAATTGCTATTCGGCTGCAGCACCATTCTATATCTCCTACAGAAATTGTTGGGACAACGATTTTGGCAACGATTTGTTCGACGATTGGTGCAATATGTATTGATCGGTTCTTTTATTCCATCGATAAACGGAAATGTGGAGGGGATTAAATTGAATGTTGTAACGACGATCAGTATATGGATGATTCCTTGCTTTCTTTTGATTGTATTAGTCGTCGCAACATGGAAAAAGATACCTACTTATGAGTTATTTGCCGAAGGAGGGAAAGAAGGTATAAAGATGGCCTTTTCCTTGCTTCCTTTTTTAGTAGGAATGATCGTATCGATTTCTATATTAAGAAGTTCAGGCGCCCTTGATGCTCTAATTGATACAATTTCCCCGTTATTGGCATTGATCGGTATACCACCAGAGATTGTACCTCTCGCTCTCGTTCGACCAATTTCAGGAACCGCAGCACTTGGAATGACGACTGAAATTATCGGGAATCATGGTCCAGATTCCTTTATAGGTAGACTTGCCTCTACAATGCAAGGGAGTACAGATACGACTTTATATATAATAACGATATATTTTGGAGCTGTAGGCATTAAAAGAATGGGGAACGCACTAAAGGTTGGACTATTAGCTGATTTAATTGGTATAATAGCGTCTATACTAGTTGTAAGGATGATATTCGGATAAACAAGAGCGTTAATGAAAATTAACGCTTTCATTATGGGAAAAAATAGGTGGATGATAAAATGAGCGAATCGTTAGAAAGGCTTCAAAAAGTAATAGCAAAAAGTGGGATTACATCGAGAAGAAAAGCAGAACAGCTTATTTTGGATGGAAGAGTAAAAGTGAATGATAAAGTTATTACAGAATTAGGTACGAAGGTATCCGCAAAGGATAAGATTACCGTTGATGAAATCCCTCTTGAAAAAGAGCTGTTTGTTTATTATATGCTGTACAAGCCCACTGGTGTTATATCAAGTGTGAAAGATGATAAGGATAGGAAGGTAGTAACTGATTTTTTAGAAGGTGTAGAGGAACGCGTGTTTCCAATAGGGAGATTGGATTATGACACATCTGGAATTATTCTATTGACGAATGATGGGGACTTTGCACATCTTTTAATGCACCCGAAGCACGAAATTAAAAAGGTGTACAACGCTAAAGTGAAGGGTATTCCTACAAAGAATGAGCTTAATAAATTAAAAAAAGGTGTTATGTCCAACCAAGAACGATTAAAAGCAGTGCATACTAAAATCGTATCTGTTGATAAAAAAGCGAACACAGCATTATTGGAAATTACGCTCCACGAAGGTAAAAACAGACATGTTAAACGAATGATGGAACAGCTCGGCTTTCCGGTTTTAAAATTAAAGCGTGAAAAGTATGGTCTCTTAACATTAAAAGGACTCAAAAAAGGAACTTATCGTCAATTAACTCCATATGAAGTAAAACAAATGAAATCTTTGGCGAGCCAAAATGTTAAACAATAGACAAACTTAATCCGATGCAACAATGCTATAATGGCAATGGGAGTGATCAGCGTGGATTTGAAAAAAGTGAGAGAAAAGAAAAAAGGTAAGATCCAAAAACGATTCGTTTTTAGATCTATTATTCTTTTTTTGTTAATAACAGCAGTCGCTTTTGCTCTATATGCCAATTTTAATAAGGATAAAACAGTGTATGATGTTGGTGATAAAGCACCTGATTTTAAATTACAGCAAATAAATGAAAACAATGAATTGGAAACAATTCAATTAAGCGAGTTAAAAGGAAAAGGTGTTATGCTTAACTTCTGGGCTACGTATTGTAAACCTTGTGAAGCAGAAATGCCTTATATGCAAAAGCTATATCCTGAATATAATGACAGTGGCATAGAAATTGTAGCAATTAGTCTTGACGCAACGGAGCTTGTAATTGATCGGTTTATTGACAAATATGAATTAACTTTTCCAATACCTCACGATAAAAAAAGTCAAGTGAGCAGTTTATATAAGGTAAGACCAATTCCTACTACTTTTTTTATTAATCCTGACGGTATTATTGTTGAGAAAGTTGAAGGAGCCTTAACGCTAGAACGGTTGGAGGGCTATTTCCAAGAAATAAAGCCTGAGTAGAATTGATATTGTGAGGGGTTTAAATGGAAAAAATAAAATGTGAATGTGGCCATGTGAATCCAGAAGGTACGGTACTCTGTGAAGCATGTGGTAAACCAATTGAAGAAAACCAGCATATTGATGGTAATGATAAAAAAAAGCTATTGAATATGCGATATGACGGTACAGCCCGTAGATCACAAACATATAATAAGTCGATTGTTGATAAAATTTGGAGTTTTTTTTCTTCGGTTAAAGTCGGCGTATGGCTTATTGTACTTGCATTAATTGGATCTGCTATTGGCTCTTTTTTACCACAAGAAATATACATACCTGCTGATGCTGTCTCACGTGATCCGTCAATCTTTTATGAAGAACGCTACGGTCTATTTGGGAAAATTTATTATCAGCTTGGTTTCCACAATCTATATAGCTCTTGGTGGTATATGCTATTAATTGCACTTATTGGAGTTTCCTTAGTTATTTGTAGTTTGGATCGGGTCGTGCCATTATATAAAGCATTGAAAATACAAAAGGCAAAACGTCATGAATCCTTTCTAAGCAGACAGCGCTTGTTTAGCAAAACAGATGTTGTCACCAAAGAGGAAAAGCAGACCGTTATAAGCAAGTTGAAAAAGCAACGGTACAATGTACGTAATGAAGATGGGCATATATTAGCTGAAAAAGGAAGATTTTCTAGGTGGGGTCCATATGTAAATCATATCGGTTTAATTATCATTTTAGCTGCAGCTCTATTGCGGTTAACGCCTTTTCTATTTTTGGACGATTATATTTGGATTCGAGAGGGACAGCAACTACCAATACCTGGAACAGATGAAGAGTATTATATTGAAAATGAAAAGTTTACAGTCGAGTTTTATGACGCTAATGATGAACGGTTTAAGGATGCAATTGAAAAGCAAGGATTAGTACCTAAAAATTACCAAACAAATGCTATTATATATAAGGCAGAAGAAACGACAGTAGCAGGAGCTGAGCCTGAGTTGGAGAAGCTCCAAAAAGGCATCATTCGAATGAATCAGCCGCTTAAATTTGATGGGTATACGTTGTATCAATCTGGATACCAAGAAAATGAGTTTACAAATATGAGTTTTAAAATTTATCGAACAGACGATGAAGAAGAAACGGCAATTGATACAGTGAAAATTGATCTAACGTCTCCGGAAACTTCCTACGAGCTACAAGACGGCTCGAAACTTGTAATAGATCAGTATTATCCGGATTATTATTTAGATAATGGTGAGCCAAGATCAAATTCAAAATATCCACGAAACCCAGCATTTGTCTTTTTCTATTACCCGGCTGATTTAGATACACCGGAAGTTAGCTTTGTTGGTATAGGTAAAAATATTGATGCATCAGGGGAGAACAATTTCAAGCTTGGTATTATTGACTTTGAAATGCATAATGTTAGTGGACTCACCGTGCGCAGAGATTATACGTTACCTTTATTTGGACTTGGAGCGCTTATTTTTATGATTGGGGTTATCCAAGGAATGTATTGGCAGCATCGAAGAATTTGGATAAATCCAGTAGATGAAGGAATATTGTTAGCTGCTCATACAAATAAAAACTGGTTTGGTGTAAAAAAGGATATAGAAAAAGCAATCGCTGGTACGAATATTAATATGGTAATTGATCAGCAAGAGCTTGAAGATAAAAAGGCGTAATATCCCAAAATATACGAACGATTATTTTGGGGTGAATATAGTGCGCCAAACAGAATCCAATGGTTTTTGTTTTATGCATGGAGAACGAATCTTGAAAGGGAGCTTTACTTATTAAGGAGGTTTATGGATGGACAGTTTATATAGCATCAGCAGCTCTGCACTATATACAGCATTTGTTTTATATTTAATTGCTACTTTTTTCTTTGGTGCAACGATTCGTGACAAACAAACGAACCAAACTGACGGAACTCGAGGCAAAGCTGCAAAAATCGGGATAAGCATTACGATTATAGGGTTTTTGGCACAAACCGTTTATTTTGTAACGCGCTGGATGTCGAGTGGACATGCTCCAGTTAGTAATATGTTTGAATTTATGACGTTTTTTGGCATGTGTATGGTTTTAGCGTTTATCATATTATATTATATATATCACTTAACTATACTTGGGTTATTTGCATTACCAATTGCATTAATCGTAATCGCTTATGCAAGTATGTTTCCACGAGAAATTGCACCACTCGTGCCATCGTTGCAAAGTGATTGGTTATACATTCACGTAACTACGGTTTCATTAGGGAATGCTATTTTGTCCTTAAGCTTTGTTACGGCCTTAATTTACTTAATCAGACAAGTAGATCAGTCAACGCTTAATAAACGGAGTGCTTGGTTGGAAATGGTATTATATACTTTGGTTATTGCAGTAGGGTTTGTTTTTGTTACAACTACTTTCAATGTAATGAATTATCATGCACAATTTGAATATCCTTCTGGGAATAAGACATTGGTATCCAACTATCATTTGCCGGCAATTGCAAGTCCGCATGAAGGGGTACTTTTAACAAACGGAGTAATGCAACCGTTGTTTGAAACACCTGAATGGATGCATGGGGCAGATGCAGGTCGAAAATTTAATACAGTTCTTTGGTCATTTATTGTCGGTTCTATTCTGTACGGGATTATCCGTATCATTTTAAGAAAGAGAATAGGGGCTGCCATACAGCCGTTCTTGAAAAAAGCAAAGCCAGATTTATTGGATGAAATTACGTACCGTGCTGTTGCAATTGGCTTTCCGGTATTTACACTTGGTGGCTTAATTTTCGCGGCAATATGGGCTCAAATAGCATGGGATCGATTTTGGGGTTGGGATCCAAAAGAAGTTTGGGCACTTATTACTTGGTTTTTTTATGCAGCCTTCTTACATTTAAGATTATCACGAGGTTGGCATGGAGAAAAATCAGCGTGGCTTGCAGTTGGTGGTTTTGCGATTATTATGTTTAACTTAGTCGTCGTAAACTTAGTACTAGCTGGTCTGCATTCGTACGCTTAATAATTGGTAGATAAAAAGACATGATTCCATTTGAAAATAAATGAGGTCATGTCTCTACTTATACATTTTTATAGAGTTCGTTTATACTGGAAGAAGAATATATGGAGGAGGTTCCATAATGGCTGAAAATGCAACTGTTTTAATTGTAGACGATGAAGATCGAATCCGAAGATTATTGCGCATGTATTTAGAAAGAGAAGAATTTTCTGTAGAGGAAGCAGATAATGGAACGGATGCGTTACATATGGCATTAACAAATGACTACGACGTCATTTTGCTTGATATAATGATGCCAGGAATGGATGGTATAGAAGTTTGCCAAGCGTTACGACAGGAAAAAAGCACACCGGTAATTATGCTGACCGCTAAAGGCGAGGAATCAAACCGTGTACAAGGTTTTGAAGTAGGGACGGATGATTACATCGTTAAACCGTTTAGTCCACGAGAGGTTGTCCTTAGAGTAAAAGCTGTACTGCGGAGAACAACAGACGCGAATTATAATAAAGGTAAGACACAAGCAACAAACTTAATAGTATTTCCTCACTTAACAATTGATCTCGATGCATATCGAGTAACAGCAAATGGAATAGAAATTAGTTTAACACCAAAAGAATATGAATTGTTATGCTTTTTAGCAAAAGCTCCTGATAAAGTGTTCAAAAGGGAAGACCTGTTAAAAGAAGTGTGGGAATATGAATTTTTCGGCGACTTAAGAACTGTTGATACGCACGTGAAGCGATTACGAGAAAAATTAACAAATGTCTCTAAGGAAGCCGCGAAAATGATTGTTACTGTATGGGGTGTTGGTTATAAACTTGAGGTAGATGATGCATAATGTTTTGGCGTAGTGTAGTTGGCAAACTAGCAATAACAATTCTATTGCTAGTTTCTTTCGTATTATTTATTTTAACGATACTGCTACTAGAATTTTTTGAAGGATTTCATATTCAAGAAGCGGAAAAAGGGATGATGCAAACAGCGACAAAGGTGTCGGTATTAGTTGAGCAGCATGATGAAAAAGCATTAATTATGGAAACAACAGAGCGCGTTAAAAACCCTGCTAGCAGAGTCGTTATTTTATACAAGGATGGAACCATTTGGGCTTCCGATACGACAAATAAAGAGCTCCTTGAATTAGATGCGAATTGGCTTCAAAATAATGAAGCAATTAATCAAGCGATGACGAACAGTGAACCGTTTAATAAACAGATCATTATTCCAGAAAATGATGTTGAAATCATGATCGTGGCAGACCCATTAGAAACGAAAAAAGGGATCGTTCTTGTGTATCAATCGCTTGATGTTGTCGACCAAACAAAAGCAGAAACGACTAAAATTATCTTCGTTGCAGCGGGGATCGCAATTATTTTAACTACCGTTTTCGCCTTTTTCTTATCTACAAGGATTACATCGCCGCTAATAAAAATGAGGGAAGCAGCATTTGATTTGACAAGAGGAGAATTCAATACAAAGGTTCCAATCCTTACCCATGACGAAATTGGGGAATTGGCAATTGCGTTTAATCGGATGGGAAGACAGTTGAAATTCCATATTAATGCATTACGTCAAGAAAAAGAACAGTTATCAGGAATTGTAACTTCGATGGCAGACGGAGTAATTACTTTAAACCGCACAGGTGAAATGATCATTACAAACCCGCCAGCTAAAAAATTTATACAAGATTGGTATTATGAAAATGGGCGTGTATTTGATGAAATGAATCCGTTGTTGCCGGAAGAGTTAAATCAAATATTGCAAAAGGTTATTAATGGAGAAAAAGAAGTTTTACAGGAGCTTAGCTTACAAGGTCGGAATTGGGTGATGATTATGACACCGTTATATGATCAATCCTATGTGCGTGGAGCGGTAGCAGTTATACGTGATATGACCGAAGAAAGACAGATGGATAAGCTTCGAAAAGATTTTATTGCAAATGTTTCTCATGAGCTCAGGACACCTATCGCTTTGTTGCAAGGGTATAGTGAAGCGATTGTCGATGATATTGCAGATACAAAAGAAGCGAAAAATGAGCTCGCTCAGATTATCCATGAGGAATCGTTACGAATGGGACGACTCGTCAATGAATTACTCGATATCGGACGAATGGAAGCAGGACACATTCAATTACAGTTAGAAAGCCAGAATGTGGATAATTTCGTAAATCGTGTTTTTAAAAAGTTCGAGCGTGCTGCGGCAGAAAATAATATTCATTTACAGTTAACTAAAAAAATAAGGAAAGATGAGGCAGTATTTGATGCAGATCGACTGGAGCAAGTGTTGACAAACCTAATTGATAATGCCTTAAATCATACGAGTGATAACGGAAATGTACACATTTTTGTAGAGAATATAGAAGAGATGCTTTATATTGAAGTTACTGATAATGGGTCTGGTATACCAGAGGAGGATTTATCCTTTGTATTTGAACGATTTTATAAGGCGGACAAATCACGCACGCGCAATAACAAGAAAAAAGGAACAGGGCTAGGACTGGCTATAGCTAAGCATATTATTGAAGCACATGCCGGAACAATTGCAGTGAAAAGTAAGCAAAATGAAGGAACTGCATTTAGTTTAACAATTCCTCAAAATAAGAAAGAGTAAATTGTTATATATACGTAAATTCGTTATAATTAAGATTAAAAAATGTTCAATTAAATTTGGTGACGATGAACTTCGTCTTAAAAGGGAATCCGATGAAATTTCGGAGCTGTCCTCGCAACTGTAATTGAATCGAAATAAGTATAAACCACTGTATGATAATCATATGGGAAGGGACTTAAAGTAGGATATTCAAAAGTCAGTAGACCTGCCAAATTTAACTGTTTCATGCTTCGAGGGTTGAGCGGTAGAAACAAGATATTTCTCAGAAGTCTTATAATTGAGTTTGCTCGATGACGGTGACTTAAGTGGATTTTTAACAATCTAATATCTTTACGCGATATCCTCGCTGCACACTTAAAATGTCAGGAGGATAAAAATGAAACATTGGTTCGTACGTATTATTGTATTAATTTTAACAGTTGGAATGCTTGGTGCTTGTGCATTGGATGGTAGTACAAACAATACGGATCCTTCTACAGGGGATTCCAATACTACACAAACTGAATCTGTTGAGGAAGAAATAATTGAGGTAACATTGTCCAAGGATAAAGGAGACCAAGTCCTAGAAGAAAAAGAAATCCCGATTGAAGAAGGGGCAATCTTAATGGATGTTATGAAGGATAATTTTTCCGTGGAAGAGAAAGGCGGATTTATTACTTCTATTCAAGGGATAGGCCCAGATGAGGGAGAAGAAAAAGCTTGGATGTATTTTGTTAATGATGAAATGGCAATGGTAGGTGCGGCAGAATATGAATTATCTGCAGGAGATAAAGTTACGTTTGATTTACAAGCGTGGGAATAAAAAATTAATTAATACTTATTGGATTACATTGTTGGCAATACTTGCTTCTCTATCCGTTGCCGGACGTTATTTTTTCGCTCTTGTTCCTAATGTTCAACCTGTAACAACATTAATAATACTATGCGGGTTCTTTCTAGGACCCGTTTCTGCTATTTTATTGGCAATTACAACAACGTTTTTATCCAATATGCTTTTAGGAATGGGAATATGGTCAATTTGGCAAGCTGTAGCGTGGGGAATAATTGGATTTATTAGTGGGTTGTTAGGAAGCTTCTATAAAAATCCTCCATTAATTTTATTAATTATTTACGCTAGCTTTTGTGGTTATTTATACGGCTTTATCATATCACTAGCCACATATCAAATTGCAGGAAGGTTCTGGCCATACTATGTACTTGGCTTACCCTTTGACACAAGCCATGCAATTGGCAATGCAATCTTCATGGTTATCCTACACCCCATTTTATCCCTTTTATTAAAAAAATATTTCGTACGTAACTTGCATCCTTAACTTAGCTATAGGACGATAAACGGAGGGAATCACATGCTATTTAAAAGTGTCATACTTACTTGTATTTCCCGCCTTCAAGGAGAAAGATCATCAAACGCAGTTTACTATATTTTAAAAGGGAAACGATCCATTCAAACGATTCAAGATATTCATTTGTATCAATTACAATCTTTTTATGGAATATATAAACCGCTGTCTAAACAAATATACGAACAATCGTTAAAGGAAATGTACGAACAAGGCTTGTTACATCGAAAATTTGAAGATACGATTATATATCTCCTATCGAATGAAGGCTTGAATTGGTTAAAGGATAATTGTGAAGAAACAAAGCTTACATATTTTAATGGTACGATATACGAGCAAATAAGCCTTCCATTTATAGAACGTCTACTTTTATTAATTCAAGTAGTAATGAATTATAGAATGAACAATAATTCGTATATCCCTATCGTAGATAACCAAGCCGTAGAACAGTGGTCAAAAATATATTTTAAAGACGTAAAAGGGAATATAAATGCTTTTATTAATAGCTTGTACTCTGAGCTGCTGCACGCTTTATCGCGACTTTCAAACGATGAGGCGACCATATTTGTACAGCGATTAACAGGTTACAAACACTATGGCAAGAGCTTAGAACAAATTGCACTAAAAAACGCAACGTCTGTTCAACATACATATTTACTCCTAGAACGTACAATTCATCGCATACTGCGTACAATTTCTGAAAATGATACGAATTACCCTATCCTAATTTCAATTTTAAACGATCTAAAACCAAAAGAAAAATTAACACGATCAGCAAGAGAAACGTACAAATATTTAAAAAATCATTATAAGCCGAATGAAATCGCACGTTTGCGCAATTTAACAATCAACACAATATACGATCATATAGTAGAAATCGCTGTTCATCGGAAGCATTTTTCAATTACACCATATGTTAATGAGCAACAACAAAAAGAGATCATTTCTGCAGTAAACAAATGTAATTCATTTAAATTAAAAACAGTGAAGCAGTATGTCCAAAAAGACATATCATACTTTCAAATTCGTCTCGTTTTAGCAGTAATTACCCACTTAAAGACTAGTGGGGATATGTCAACTGAACAACAATAATTAAGCAGCTATCAAGGTACAAGCCTTCTTAAAGCGCAAGCCACTAGACTCTTGCGGCTTCCATCTTGTGACCCACAGCGAGTGTTTTTTTTCGAGTAAGGATCCGCTATGCTTTGCCCGCGAAAAACGCCTCTTGAAATGCAAAGCATTAGGCTTAACATCCTGTTGTTTTCATGGATACACTCGTTTAAATAGAAAACAGCAACAATAGATGAGAATATTGGATAAACATTGTATAAGAGGGAGGGTAGATATATGAAGCATGCCGAATCTTTAGAGGAAAGCTTGAACAAATATTTTAATTATACTTCCTTTCAAAAAGGTCAAAAGGAGATAATTAAAGACGTATTAAAAGGTGAGGATGTTTTAGGTATCTTACCTACCGGGTCTGGTAAATCGTTATGCTATCAACTCCCTGCAAGACTGTTAGATGGTTCAACGCTAGTTGTTTCACCACTTATATCCTTAATGATCGATCAGGTCAAGCAATTAAAAGCTACACAATTTAAAGAAGTACTTGCATTAAATAGCTTTATTCCTTATAGCAAAAGGAAACGCTTATACAAACAGTTGCATATGTATCAATTAATTTATGTATCTCCGGAATTGTTACAGCAAAATGAAGTTATAGATGCATTAAAGAAAATTAAAGTGAATTTATTTGTCATCGATGAAGCGCATTGTATATCACAATGGGGTTTTGAATTTAGGCCTGACTATTTAAAGCTGGAATCTATTATTGTCGAGTTGAATAAGCCGCCAATCCTCGCATTAAGTGCTACTGCAACAGAGCAAATACAACAGGACATTAAACTGGTTTTAAAAAGACCGAATATGAAGAACCATATATACCCGATGGATAAAGAAAATATTGCATTTATCATTGAAAAAGTAGCAAATAACGAAGAGAAAATAAATATACTTATAAGACTTTTACAACAATATACCACTCCTACACTTATTTATTTCTCTAGTAGATCGGAAGCGGAGCAAGTGGCGAAACTTCTTTGTACCCGATTAACTTCATTACGTATTACTTTTTATCATGGTGGGATGGAAAATACAGATCGACTAATGGTTCAGCAACAATTTATGAACGATCAATTAGATATTGTTTGTTGCACGAGTGCTTTTGGTATGGGCATAAACAAGAGCAATATTCGTTTCGTTATACACTATCATTTACCACCGCAACTGGAATCCTTTATTCAAGAGACGGGTCGGGCCGGACGTGATGGGAAAAATAGTGCTAGCATATTGTTTTATGCAGAAAACGATGTGTATATACATAAAAACTTAATTAATAAAGAGTTACCTTCAAATGGAGAAATTAAATATGTATGGGGAAAATTATATGAATTTTACTTAAAAGATCAAGCACTGTCGATGAATCCAGAATCTGATTTTAAATTAAATGACATTCAATGGCGGTTTTTACACTATCAATTAGAGATGCGTGGTATGATTGTTAATAATAAAATAGTATATGATAGAAACAAATGGGAAGTAGCTCAAAAGCGCGTCATTGAATTGAAAGATAATAGATTAGTATTGAAACAGCAAAAATTAAAAGATATGGTTGCATGGATTCATAAGCAAGATTGTCTGCGAAAAAATTTATACAATAGCTTTCAAGATGGGTATAAGCAACCTACTGTATCCTGTTGTATGAATTGTGGTTTTTCGCTAGCTGAATGGAAACCGACGGAACGAATGACTTGTCAAGAAAAATCAAGCACATGGCAAGACGAATTACAAAAAATATTTTTGTTGGAGTAGCTAATGAAGCAAGCTGAAATAATTAAACATTTATCGGATAGGCAATTATTGACACAGCTAGTGGTGTCACAAATCATACTTTTTTGTATAGGTATCGTATCAAGTCTTTTTCTGTTTTCAAATTTTAGCGATTGGTTAACGTACTTTCGTTTTGACTTTTATGAAATTACCTATTATGGCATTTTTCCTAGTGTATTAATTGTTACTTTAAATTTAATCATTGTTTTTTACGTTCCTAAAAGACTGTATGATGATGGAGGAATCAACGAAAGAATATTCAAAAACCGAACGGTAATCGAAGTGATTGTCATTGCACTTATTGTTGCTATTGCAGAAGAAGTCGTTTTTCGAGGGCTTATTCAGACTACATTTGGTTATTTTGTTGCAAGTATAACATTTGCCCTTATACATGTTCGTTATTTGAAGAAACCGGTCCTGTTTGTATCTGTATTACTTGCAAGCTTCTACATCGGGTATTTGTTTGTACTTACTGAAAACTTAGTCGTTACGATTACCATCCATTTTATTGTAGACTTTTTATTAGGGATGGTTATACGAACCCAAAAGTGAGGGATATAATTATGAGTAATAAAGAAGACCATCAAGCAGCTAAGTTGCAGCAATTATTTGAGGAAATTAACAGTTCGGAGATCAATGAAATCGATAATTCTGAGCCGTTTGCTGAAAATAATGAAGATCGTACAGCAACTTACATAGATGTATTGAACTTACCTCCAAGAAAAGAAGTGCATAGTAATCAGAGCAAACGAGCACGTATTAAAGTTAAAATGCCATTAATACGAATTACTAGTGTCGTTTTCCTATTAGTAACGATTTTAACTGTTGCATATTATATGTACATTAATGAATGGCTAATATTCATTGTGTTTCCTTCATAATTAAATTTAAAAGGTTTGATTCCTTTGTTTTGCAATAAAGCGTATATTACCGTATTTTTTATTAAAGGATTGTTCTTGCACTTTCGCTCACTTGTATACTACATCATTCCACAACAGCAAGTTTCTCCAAAGTAATTATTCAAGCCTTTTGAACGTGTTAGCATTTGAACGTCTGTATATTGCTCAATCATTAAAAATATTATATTGAGCCGTTTGCTCTGCACGTTCATAGAATGAAATATAGTTTCAGTTAGGAGGGTTTGCTTGTTGATTGAATTTGTGATTGTTTTTGTTCTGTTTTTGGTTCTATTGCTCGTTTATATGTATTGTAAAGCGCATGATGATGAAGTTGATTTTTTAACAATTTACGATAAAGATGTACCAATAGATTTCGATGGAATAACGATTCTGTTTATAGCAGATATACATCGAAGGACGATTAAACAGGGAACATTAGATAAAATAAGTAATCAAATTGACTTCGTCTTAATCGGAGGCGACTTAACAGAGCGAGGCGTTCCTTTTCGGCGAACAAAAAGCAATATTAATAAATTAAAAAAATGGAAAACACCTATTTTTTTCGTTATGGGTAATAATGACTACGAAGTACTTCCGGGTGAATTTGAAAGCTTATTACAAAATGAAGGCGTAATCGTGTTAAAAAACACATTTATTCGATTGGATAAAGCTTCATCTTCTCTGTATTTATATGGGTTTGATTACAACCCTTCTAATGAGCACGTTTCTTCTGTTCATTGGGATGATCAAATAACAGCTTTTCGCGTATTACTTACTCATACCCCGCGCTCTTTTTATGAACTTCCTTATGCGTATCAAGAAATGTTTAATATCGTACTTGCTGGTCATACACATGGTGGACAAATACGACTTGGAAGGCTTGGTTTCTATTCAAGAGGAGGCATAGAAAAGCAGCGGAATACGAATGTATTGATTAGTGAAGGATATGGATATTCACTTTTACCACTTCGCTTGCAAACGAGAGCAGAATGTCATGTGCTTAAGATAAAAAGAGAATTGAACAATACAAGTTCAAAAACAACTTAACGATCATATAATGCAGTAAGAGAAAAAAGCAAATTAATTATTTGTGTGTAATTTTTATTGTACAGAAACCAATTGATTAAAAAAATTGGCTAGAGATCCGTTACGTACGTAAAAAATTACGCACGTAAGTACATTATTTAGGAGGATGCGGCATGCGAATTGAGCGGGTATCAGACGATCAATTTACGATATTTTTAACGTTTGAAGATTTGGTCGAGCGCGGCTTTACACGCGAAGATTTATGGCATGATGCAACACATGTAAAGGAATTATTTAGTGATATGATGTATGAAGCAAGCACTGAGCTTGGCTTTGAATTAGAAGGTTTGTTGCTTGTACATGTATATTTGATGCAAGCACAAGGAATGCATATTATCGTTACACAAAAAGCCGATCCACTTGACTATGATGACGACTTTATTGAAATGGAAGTGTTATTGGATGAAAGTAAGGAATTGATTTTTTGTTTCAATGACTTTGAAAATATAATTCAAGTATGTGCACTGTTATATACTTTAGATATACATGATGGGCAAATATATTCGTACAATGATCATTATTACATGCTATTAGACCACAGATGTATTGACCACAATAAAGAGAACATTATAGCGATAATGTCTGAATACTCCACACCGAGCATTATTACTTCCTATCGATTGAAAGAATATGGAAAAGAAGTTATGTCAAGTAAAGCGATTGATCAAATTATGAATTATTTTCATTAAAGCTTCTCTAAAAAAAGATAGTATGTCATCTCTAAAAATGATACTATTTAAGTAATCATTTGTGATTAGGTAACTTTGAATCCATAGGGAGTGTATAGGTTGAAAATTGCAGTTTTGTATGGGGGAATTTCTAAAGAAAGAGAAGTATCTTTGTCGTCTGGTAAAGGGATTATTCAGGCCTTAAAGAAAAATGGCCACGAAGTTGTTCCGATCGATTTTCATCCAAATAAATTAGAAGAGATTATTCATTTAGATGTCGATCTAGTGTTTATTGGTTTACATGGAAAGTTTGGTGAGGATGGCACAATTCAAGGGCTATTGGATTTGATGAATATTCCATATGTAGGTTCTGGTGTTCTAGCCTCGGCTCTTGCGATGGATAAAGCAAAAGCAAAAGAAGTGTTTTCTTTAAACAAAATACCTGTTGCAAATAGTTGTGTTTATACAGTAAACGAATCAACAAAAATTGCAGACGTAGCAGAAAATATAAAACACTCCTTTACACCGCCGTTTGTTATTAAGCCAAATCGAGAAGGCTCTACGCTCGGTTTAACGATTGTTAAAAATGTAGAACAAATTTCAGATGCGATCTTAAATGCTACGGCAAGTGATGATAAAATTCTCGTTGAAGACTTTTTAGACGGGAAAGAGATAACTGTACCCGTAATCGGTTCGATCGGAAATGAAAGAGCATTGCCGATTATTGAAATCGTTCCGAAAAACGATCTATATGATTATGAAGCAAAATATACAGAAGGCGGTAGTGAACATATTATACCAGCTCGAATTAATGAGCAACTTACTCAACAAATTAAGCGATACGCTGTTCAAGCGCACCAATTGTTAGGGTGTGAAACATATTCACGAGCAGATTTTATTTTAACAAAAGAAAATATTCCATATATTTTAGAAGTGAATACGCTTCCGGGTATGACGCCAACAAGTTTATTTCCTGATGCAGCAAAAGTTGATGGGCTAACATATGAAGAAATGATTGAAGCTTTCGTACAACTTTCGATATAATGAAAGGGTACTATACTTATTATTGTACAAAATTTCAATTCAGATGATTGATTATTTATATTGAAGGTGTATACTAATCACTGAGTAGAGCTATTATAAAATATTTTTTTGACAATCTAGGAGGTAAATTTATGGTAGCCGATAAAGCAGCAGATTCTTCCCATGAAAAAACAAAAAAAATGGACGTACTTACATCGACACGTGCAGTAGTTAAAGACGCTTTAGAAAGATTAGGGTATCCAAACGAGGTATATGAGCTTCTTAAAGATTCCCTCCGTATGTTAACTGTACGTATACCCGTAAGAATGGATGATGGTTCAATTAAAGTCTTTACAGGTTATCGTGCTCAACATAATGATGCAGTAGGCCCTACTAAAGGCGGCGTCCGTTTTCATCCGGATGTAACGGAGAAAGAAGTTAATGCACTAGCGATCTGGATGAGTTTAAAAGCAGGTATTGTTGACTTACCATATGGTGGTGGAAAAGGCGGCATCGTTTGTGATCCGCGAGAAATGTCTTTTCGTGAATTGGAAGGATTGAGTCGTGGGTATGTTCGGGCGATTAGTCAAATTGTTGGGCCAACGAAAGATATACCTGCCCCCGATGTATTTACAAATTCGCAAATAATGGCTTGGATGATGGATGAGTATAGCCGTATTGACGAATTCAACAACCCTGGCTTTATTACTGGTAAACCAATCGTGCTAGGCGGTTCACATGGAAGAGAATCTGCAACGGCAAAAGGAGTCACTATTTGTATTGAAGAGGCTGCGAAAAAACGTGGTTTTACAATAGAAGGAGCAAAAGTTGTTGTCCAAGGATTCGGAAATGCCGGGAGCTTTTTAGCAAAGTTTTTACATGAAGCTGGTGCTAAGGTTATTGGAATATCCGATGCTTATGGTGCTCTTCATGACCCAAATGGTCTTGATATTGATTACTTGCTTGATCGCAGAGACAGCTTTGGCACAGTAACAAAGCTATTTAACAATACAATTACGAATCAAGAGCTGCTTGAGCTGGATTGTGACATTTTAGTACCTGCAGCAGTTCAAAACCAAATTACCGAAGAAAATGCACATAATATTAAAGCGAACATCGTTGTAGAAGCTGCTAACGGGCCTACGACAATGGAGGCTACGAAAATACTGACGGAAAGAGGCATATTGTTAGTTCCAGATGTGCTGGCCTCTGCTGGTGGCGTTACGGTATCTTATTTTGAGTGGGTACAAAACAATCAAGGATATTATTGGCCTGAGGAAGAAATTGAAGAAAAGCTATATAAAGTAATGATAAAAGCTTTTAACGCCATTTATAATACAGCAGAAACGCGCGGAATTGATATGCGTCTTGCAGCATATATGGTTGGAGTAAGAAAAATGGCAGAAGCTTCACGTTACCGTGGCTGGGTTTAATATATATTTAATTTTTAAAGGGTTTTCGAATTAGCTTGTGGACAGCTTGCAATGGTGTCATTCGCGAGCGAATGACAGGTGCGAGATGCCAGTGGGAGAAAAAAGATCGGTGAGACCCTACAGTGCATAGAACGAGGAGGCTCACCACTTGCCTACAGAAAGCGCGTATATTACGTGATCGGTAATGGTATAATATTTCTCCCTATCCACTATTTTCCGAATACCCAGTTAAAAAAACTCCTATCATTAGAATAGGAGTTTTTTTAACTTATTTTAAAGTATGGGTTGTTCCATAACTAGTGTGTTCGAGTCGTATATAGATAATGAACAATTATACAATTTTTGCAGCTTTGATTATCCGATGAGCAATATTGAAAGTGGAGTAAATAAAGAGAGAAGGGTGTACGATTGAAAATAGAGCATACAATTATAATCGGTGGAGGCCCTTGTGGTTTATCCTGCGCTATTGAATTGCAGAAGCGTAACGTTTTTCCACTTATTATTGAAAAAGAGGGGATTGTAAATACGATTTACAATTTCCCGACACATCAAACCTTTTTTAGTACGAGTAGAAAATTAGAAATAGGCTCGATTCCGTTTATTACAGATAATTTAAAACCAGTAAGGAGCCAGGCTTTAGCCTACTATCGTGAAGTGGCTCAAAGAGAAAAGCTACGTTTAAAAACCTTTGAGAAGGTTGTAAATGTGACAAAGGAAAAGGAAAATTTTCTTATAATTACAAAGAATAACATGGGACAAACTAAAACATACGTCGCGAAAAATGTTGTTGTTGCCACGGGGTATTACGATCAGCCAAATTTATTAAATGTTCCTGGTGAAAAGTTACGAAAGGTAATGCATTACTTTAAAGAATCCCACCCTTACTTTAACAAAGACGTAGTCGTAATCGGCGGGAAAAACTCTGCTGTCGATACGTCTATCGCTCTTTATAAAGCAGGAGCAAACATAACCGTTTTATATCGAGGGGATACCTATTCAAAAAGTATTAAACCTTGGATTTTACCAGATTTCGATTCTTTAGTAAGAAAAGAATCTATAAAAATGGAGTTTAATGCACAAGTTACTGAAATAACAGCAGATTATGTAAATTATAAAGTAAATGGCAAGATAAAGTCGATCAAGAATGATTTTGTATTTGCAATGACAGGTTATAAGCCAAACATAGAGTTTATGAAAAAAATAGGAATTGAAGTAGAAAGAAATTCAGGCAAACCAGTATTCAACCCATCGACACATGAAACAAATGTGCAAGGGATATATGTAGCAGGTGTCATCATATCTGGTTTTGACGGTAATGAAACATTTATTGAGAATGGTCGCTTTCATGGAGGAAAAATAGCAGAAGCGATAGCGTATAAGTAGGCTGCTCCACCTTTGCACCCATTTACCAATATTAACCAATATTTAGTATCACTATAAGCTGGCAATTATTATGGAATAAATTTTTGGGTTTTCGGATGTATGTGTGGAAAATTAGGAAGGATCTACTACATGAGCGAATGGAAGATGCGAGACTCCAGCAAGAAGAACGTAATCGGTGAGACGCTGCAGTACGTGGCACGAGGAGGCTTACCATTCGTCCGCAGAAAGCGCGTATTCCATGAGCGGAAATGTTAGAAAATTTCTCCATCTACAATATTTTCCGGATGCCAAAAATCTTCACCCTTTCTGTATGTACACGGAAAGGGTTTTTTGTTTTATGAATAAAATGGCCATTTTCACAAAAAATAGACGGACAATCAATAATTACTGTAGGAGGAAATGAAATGAAGCGGAAAAAGCTGTTCCTTTTCATAATTGGATTTTTTCTAGTCTTATTTGGATACGTCCCAAGCCTTTCGATTCAGCAAGCAGAGGCATTTAGTCCACAAGTAATACAGCAAGGGGCAGTTGGTGATGACGTAATTGAATTACAAGCGAGGCTGCAATACATCGGTTACTATAACGGTAAAATAGATGGCGTTTTCGGTTGGGGTACATATTGGGCACTACGTAATTTTCAGTATGAATTCGGCCTCGAAATTGATGGGATGGCTGGAGCAACAACAAAACAAAAGTTAGTAGATGCAACAAAATATAATGAAAGTTACGTAAAGCAACAAATAAATGCTGGCAAAAAATTTACGCATTACGGTGGGACGAAACAATCAACAGAACAACAAAATAATAAAGAAAAAACAGATACAAGTACAAAGAACGAATCAGAAAAACCAAAACCAACAGCTGTAAACGTACCGAAAGGCTATTCTCAAAACGATATTCAATTAATGGCTAACGCTGTTTATGGTGAATCAAGAGGCGAACCGTATGTAGGTCAAGTTGCTGTCGCTGCAGTAATCTTAAACCGTGTGGAGAGTCCTACTTTTCCTAATACAGCATCTGGAGTAATTTTTGAACCACGGGCATTTACTGCAGTAGCTGATGGCCAAATTTGGCTTACACCGAATGAAAGTGCAAAGCGTGCAGTATTGGATGCGATTAACGGATGGGACCCTACAGGGAACGCATTGTATTATTTTAATCCAGATACAGCGACATCAGGATGGATATGGACACGTCCACAAATTAAACAAATTGGGAAACATATATTTTGTAAGTAAATAGAAAGGTGTGGAAAAATGATTCGAGGAATCATCATCGGTGTTCTTTCAATAGGTGTAGTAGGTTTAGGATATTGGGGTTATCAAGAGCATCAAGAAAAAAACGCAATACTAATACAAGCAGAAAACGCTTATCAACGTTCATTTCATGAATTAACGTATCATATGGATTTACTTCACGATAAAATTGGGGCGTCGCTTGCGATGAATTCAGACGATCGACTATCCCCACAATTTGTAGACATTTGGCGGATAACTTCGGAAGCTCTTTCAAACGTAGGTCAATTGCCATTAACATTACTCCCTTTTAATAAAACGGAAGAGTTTCTGTCGGATATTGGAGATTTTACGTACCGAACCGCGGTTCGAAATTTAAATGATGATCCGTTAACAGATCAAGAATTAGCCACTTTAAAAGAGCTTTATAAACAAGCAGGTGATATAAAAGATGAATTACGACAAGTTCAACACGTCGTTTTGAAAGATAATTTAAGATGGATGGATGTACAGCTTGCGTTAGCAACAGAAGATGAACAAGCAGACAACACTATTATAGACGGATTTAAAACGGTTGAAAAAAAGGTGGAAGGGTTTGCTGAAGGGAGTACAGATTTTGGATTGCTTGGGGCAACGACGAAAGAACATAAATATAGAAATGTAACAGGAGAAAATATTAGTGAAAAAGAAGCATTGACTAAGAGTAAACAATTATTTCAAATAAATAATGTCGAAAACTTGCATATTGCTAAAAGTGGAAAAGGCGCTGATGTAGCAACTTACAGCATTTCTTATCAAGATGAGAAGAAAAATGCTTACATGGATATGACGCAGCAAGGGGGGCATCCACTAACAATTTTAGTAGAGCGTCCATTGCAAACGAAAAAGCTCGGATTAAATGAAGGCTTGCAAACAGCAAAGAAATTTTTAAACAAATTTGAGTTTGAAAATATGCACATTTATCAAAGCACAGAGTTTGATGGTGTTGGTGTCTATTCATTTCTTTATAAAGATAAGGATGTACGAATCTATTCAGATGCCATTGAAGTGAAAGTGGCTTTAGATAGTGGTGATATTTTAGGGTTAACTGCTAGAAACTATTACATGAATCATACGGATCGAAATATACCTGAACCAAAGCTTAGTGCAAGTGATGCGAGAGAAAAGGTTAATAATCAAGTTAATATAAAAGAAGAACATATGTCGATCATTGATAATGAACTTGGAGAAGAAGTATTAACGTATGAATTTTTAGGTGTTATGAATGATGAAACGTACCGTATATTTATTAATGCATTAGATGGAACGGAGGAAAAAGTAGAAAAGTTATCAGGTGCAGAAGGAATCTTTTAAAAAAGTCTTTTCTTTTAATAAGGCATCTGTAATAATGGGTATATAGGATTAGTTGCATATACAGAAATAGGTCCTATTACTTGGTTGTTGGTGGGGGGATACGATGAAAGTCGGCACTGTTCTTACAGTAGAAATAAATCATTCTAAATTAAGGTCACCAGTAAGATGTCGGTCTAGAGTTATCGATTGTAATGAGCGGTATTTATTTATCGATCTACCAGTACATATTCATACACAAAAAACAGTCTATCTTACTAAAGGTGATCGCGTGTCGATTACGTTCGTCGGTAATGACCAAGCCGTTTACCAATTTTATTCAACAATAGAGGAGCGAATAACGCTTAGAGTACATGGGTACAAAATACCTTCTCCTCAACGAGAAAATCTTAAACGTATACAGCGCAGGCAGTATGTTCGTATTGAAACGTCCGTTGATGTAGCGATTCATTGTCCAAATAAAAATATCGACCCATTTACTACCGTGACAAGAGACATTAGCGGTGGTGGATTATCCATAGTAGTTCCGCAGCAGTCGAAGCTGAAAATCGATCAAAAATTAGAGCTATGGATTACGTTTCGACTCCAATCAGGAAAATTTATATATTTGAATATAGAAGCAATCGTAATAAACGTGAAAACGGAAGAAAATATTCATCTCGCCGCTTTGAAATTCACTTCTATTACGCAAAAGGAGCGGCAGCACATAATATTTTATTGCTTTGAAAAGCAGAGAGAGGCTCGGAAAAAAGAATTGATATAAGTCCGTCCGTATATGTAAGTAGGTGTGGGAAAACATTCCTTCGTGCGTTCGGGTGCGTTTTGGTATTGTGCCAAAAAGACATGTGTTGTACGAGTGGTCATTGTTACCAACTTGCAAGCGGAAAAAAAGGCACTTCATCTAAAAAAATATGTACTAGCAAATGCGTTACACTATTTATGATTGATTATAGCGTATTTTTTAAAGAATTATGGTATGATTTATACGTAGAAAACAAACAAAAACTTGGCTGATGCCAAGTTTTTTAAGTTTATATGTATTTAAGATACATACGTAGGATCAGATGCAAGATCTGCGATGATAAGTGAACAAATGTGAACGCTGATCAGCAGCCTCGTTTATGCGTACAATCCTTGTATCGAAGGCGCCTTGGAGCTACTAACATCTAGGGTCGAATATCAAGGTGTACAGCCTGCAGGTTTGATGGTCAAAACGTTTAAGATTAATGCCTAAATATACGATACAAGGAGATGAGAATATGGATAAACAACAAAATGAAAAAATAGCAATTGCAATTGATGGCCCTGCTGCTGCAGGAAAGAGTACCGTAGCAAAACTCGTTGCTAAACAATTATCGTTCGTCTATATAGATACTGGTGCAATGTACCGTGCATTTACGTTAAAAGCATTAAATGAAAATATTCAGCTTGATGATGAACAAAAACTAACTGAATTACTTAAAGAAACAACAATCGATTTACATGCGGAAGAAGACGGTCAAAGTGTATGGTTGGATGGGGAGGATGTTACGTTTGCTATTCGTTCAGATATAGTGTCTAAAAACGTTTCGATCGTAGCACAATCTCACAACGTACGCGAAGAAATGGTATCAAGGCAACGCGCTTTTTCAAAACGTTGTTCAGTAGTTATGGATGGTAGAGATATCGGTACTTACGTATTGCCAAATGCTGATGTTAAATTTTTTCTCATCGCATCTGTAGATGAACGTGCAAAACGAAGACATGAAGAAAACCTTAGTAAAGGTTTTACTTCCAACTTAGAGGAGTTAAAGTCAGATATTGAAAAACGGGATGAAATGGATTCGAAGCGTACGATAGCACCTTTAATTAAAGCAGACGATGCACTAGAGATTAACACAACATTTTTATCTATCGAACAAGTGGCAGAAAAAATGGTTAATGAAATAGATAAAAAAATTAAAGGTTAATTGCTTTTGCTAACGGGTATATCATAAAGTGGCTGTCTTTTATAAATAAGATCGTTATCTTGTAATTCATATTTATTTTACTTGACAAATAAAATTAAATAGTAGAAGTTATTAAGAAGAAGTGTGTTATACTGGAATATAATTGTTCCTATTTTAAAACAGAATTAAAACACACACAGATGTATTTTTCATTTTCTAATAGGTTTAGGAGGCAATAGGTCATGAGCGAATCAAATACGAACGATTTCAGTGCAGTAAACGTTGGAGATACGTTAAAGGGAAAAGTAGTCAAGCTAGAAGAGAAACAAGTTTTAGTCGATATCGGTCAAAAGGCGGAAGGCATTATACCTATTAGCGAGTTGTCTAACTTGCATATTGAGCACCCGTCCGACGTTGTTAAAGAAGACGAAGAATTAACATTAAAAGTAAAAAAAGTAGATGATGAAGATATCATTCTTTCTAAAAAAGCTGTTGAGGCAGATGCTGCTTGGGCGAATTTGGAAGAGAAATATAAAAATAATGCAACGTTCGAAACAGAAGTAAAAGAAATAGTTAAAGGCGGGCTCGTAGTAGACGTTGGTCTTCGCGGCTTTATTCCTGCGTCACTTGTTGAAACGTATTTTGTAGATGACTTTTCAGATTATCTTAATAAAACATTACAAGTAAAAATAGTTGATTTAGATAAAGAGCAAAATCGCGTAATTTTATCTCATCGAGCGATTACAGAAGCGGAAGAAGAAGCGAAAAAACAGAATTTGCTTCAGTCGATTGAAGCAGGTCAAGTGCTAGAAGGAACTGTACAGCGCTTGACAAGCTTTGGGGCTTTTGTGGATATTGGTGGCGTTGATGGATTGGTTCATATATCTCAATTAGCACATGAGCATGTAGAAAATGCTGCTGATGTGGTAGCAGAGGGTGATGTCATAAAAGTAGAAGTTTTATCTGTTGATAGAGATAATGAGCGCATTTCCTTATCTCGAAAAAACACACTTCCAGGCCCTTGGTCCGGTATTGAGGATCGAATTTCAAGAGGTGATACTGTGGAAGGAACGGTAAGAAGACTTGTAAACTTTGGTGCTTTTGTTGAAATAGAGCAAGGTGTAGAAGGTCTTGTACACATCTCCCAGATTGCGAATCGTCATATCGGTACGCCGCATGAAGTTTTAGAAGAAGGCCAAAAAGTACAAGTTAAAGTGTTAGATGTAAATGAAAGTGAAAAAAGAATATCGTTAAGCATCCGTGAATTGGAGCAGGAACAAGAAGAAGAACAATACAAGCAGTATACAAAAGAAGACGATCAATCTAGCTTTCAACTAAGCGACATTATTGGTGATAAGCTAAACAAATATAAATAATAACTCGTTGACCTTTATGTTAATCAGTTGAATATTATGTGAAAGTGGTTCCGATCATCACGTTTCGATGATTGGGACTTTTTTTAGTTTTACAATATATATACAGAACTAAATCGCCAAAATTGCGCTCGGCTACATTCATTTCAGGATCGTATTAAAGCAACTACTGGCAGGACGAAGTGTTAATCAATAGACTCCTTTTGAAATGGCAAAAGAGCATTTTCAATAACTTGAATGATAAAAAGTGGAAGGGGTCGTTTAAAAACAACAGATACTAGTTATAATGCTAATGGTAGGTGGTAGCTTTGGAATCAGGGATGCTCTTTTATTGGCTCAGCTGGATATTTTGGATTATCACAACTTTTTTTATAAAAAAGTCACTATTGCGAACGGTTGTTTCAGGTTGGATATTACTTGTTATAATTGGTTCCACAATTTATGTACCTATTGGTGTAAGTACCGTATCGGCTGCACTTCTCATTTTATTAGCAGGAAGTGCTTTACTTTATACCCAGCTTACTCAAATGTACTATGCGTTATTTGCTTCCTTCACAGTTACTATCGGGTATACTGCAATTTTAATATGGGAAAAGATAACGCCGATATGGTTTATATTGCCTAGAGAATTATTAATTTCGATTGTATTATGCTTATTACTAACAATGATGAGCGAACAATTTATCCATCGACTATTAATTGGCTTACTAGGTATTAGCTTTGGTGAAATCTTCTATTCTTTTATGTTGTCTAGTTATTCATTGCAAAGTGAAATAGGTCATTTACAGTTTTTAGATCAAGCTGCGGTGATGGTACTGTTTTTGCTTCCAACGTATTACATACCGCGAATTAAAAATATAGGTATGAACGGAATCGGAAACTAGGATTACAATGGGAATGTGCAAGACTTTAATGAATAGTCAGAAATGGATAAACATGAAAATCGTCTATTTACTTAGAGTGATTAAATCAGTAAAATTACTGTTGCTTCTTTTAAAAGATACTATCTTTAAATACGATACACAATCTAAAAACGATGTATGAGTAAAATGTTTGTGGGGGAACAGATGCACGAATCTAACTAGGTAATATGTGATCAATTTTACTTCGAACGATATACACATGAATAACACCGTTGATTTTCACTGCAGGTGGATGCTTTCCGCGGGCACGGCTTCAGCCTCCACGGAAAGCGTAGTGTATATCTACTGCGGTCGGTAGGAATCAATACTCAAATTAACGAATACAAAGAGAGGTTTTTTAACTTCTTAAACTAACAACCACAAATACTTGACTCAATCAAAAACGATTCAATCGTTGTGAAATAGACCAGATTTTGCTAAACTTAATTGAAGTTAATAGAAAAGTAAGGGTGAACCTTTCATGAGGAAAGCAACTGTAGCAATTGTAGGTAGACCAAACGTTGGCAAGTCAACGATCTTTAATCGATTGGTCGGTGAGAGAATATCAATCGTTGAAGATGTTCCAGGAGTAACAAGAGATCGAATATATGCGCAAGCAGAATGGCTTGCATCTACATTTAACCTTATTGATACAGGTGGGATTGAAATAACAGATGAACCGTTATTAGTAAAGATGAGACATCAAGCTGAAATCGCAATTGATGAAGCAGATGTAATTATCTTTATTGTTAATGGGAGAGAGGGGATAACAGCAGCTGATGAAGAAGTAGCTAAGCTGTTGTACAAATCTAATAAACCGATTGTATTAGCTGTAAATAAAATAGATAATCCAGAAATGCGTGAACAATTATATGAGTTTTATGCACTTGGTTTTGGCGAGCCTTTTCCGATCTCAGGATCGCATGGCCTCGGCTTGGGTGATTTATTGGACGAAGTAGTCGGACGTTTTCCAGTGACCGATGAGCAAGATGATGAAGAGCATATTATTCATTTCTCTTTAATCGGGCGTCCAAATGTCGGAAAATCATCGTTAGTAAACGCAATATTAAATGAAGAGCGGGTCATTGTAAGCTCTATCGAAGGTACAACGAGAGATGCAATTGACACATACGTTCAGTTAGATAATCAAGATTTTGTTATTATTGATACTGCTGGTATGCGTAAAAAAGGAAAAGTATACGAAGCTACCGAGAAATATAGTGTATTACGCGCATTAAAGGCCATTGATCGCTCGGATGTTGTTCTCGTTCTTTTAGATGCTGAGACGGGAATCAGAGAGCAAGATAAAAAAATTGCTGGCTATGCACATGAAGCAGGACGTGCAGTAGTTATCGTTGTTAATAAATGGGATACGATTAATACCGATGAACAAACGATGAAAAACTTCGAAGAAAAAATCCGGGCACACTTCTTGTTTTTGGATTACGCGCCAATCATTTTCTTATCAGCAAAAACAAAAAAAAGATTACATACGCTTTTGCCAGCAATACGCTTAGCGAGCGAAAATCATGCTAGACGAATTGCAACAAACGTGTTAAATGATGTCATTATGGATGCACTTGCGATGAATCCAACACCTACGATAAAAGGGCGCCGTCTTAAAATTTTGTATACGACACAAGTTGCAGTAAAGCCACCAGTATTTGCTGTATTTGTGAATGATCCCGAGTTAATGCATTTTTCGTATAAAAGGTTTTTGGAAAATAGAATAAGAGAAGCGTTTGGCTTTAGCGGAACGCCGATTAAAATAGTTGCTCGTAAAAGAAATTAAGGGGGAACATACAATGACAAAAGTTGCTGTCTTAGGCGCAGGCAGCTGGGGCACTGCTTTAAGCATTGTTTTAGCTGATAATGGTCATGATGTTCGATTGTGGACACATCGAGAAGAACAAGCGAATGAAATTAATCGTACGCATAAAAATGAACAGTATTTAAAAGAATCTATTCCAAAGCAGATAATAGCTTATTCTAATTTAAAGGAAGCAGTAAAAGACGTTGCAGCAATCGTTATTGTTGTACCTTCAAGTGCAATTAGAGAAGTTTGCTCGAAATTAGCTGAACATATACATCCCGAAGCTACAATAATACATGCTACAAAAGGGATCGAACCAGGAACGTTAAAAAGGATTTCACAGATGATTCATGAAGAGATTCCCGCGTATGCTTATGAAGATATTGTCGTGCTATCTGGACCAAGCCACGCAGAAGAAGTGGCGATGCGCCATCCTACAACAGTTACTGTATCTGCAGTTAATATAGAAAAAGCGACGTTTGCACAAGATGTTTTCATTAATGAGTTTTTCCGTGTTTATACGAGTACAG
Organism: Virgibacillus sp. W0430; assembly: GCF_051846935.1. Lineage (NCBI taxonomy): Bacteria > Bacillati > Bacillota > Bacilli > Caryophanales > Bacillaceae > Virgibacillus > Virgibacillus sp. W0430. The sequence continues at coordinate 51,353 of NZ_JBPYCS010000003.1, read as the reverse complement.
ATGTTATTGGGATTGAATTAGGTGGTGCATTGAAAAACATAATTGCATTAGGAGCAGGAATGTCGGATGGTCTAGGGTTTGGAGATAATGCAAAAGCAGCTTTAATTACTAGAGGACTAGCCGAAATAGCCAGATTAGGAACATCCCTTGGGGCGAATCCACTTTCATTCCTTGGCTTGTCAGGGGTTGGTGATTTAATAGTTACGTCTACAAGTGTACATAGTAGAAATTGGCGTGCTGGTCACTTACTTGGCAAGGGTGAACCATTAGACGAAGTATTAAAAGAAATGGGCATGGTTGTAGAAGGTGTTCGAACTACAAAAGCCGCTTACGAATTTGCTAAAAAACAGCAAGTAGATATGCCAATAACAACCGGTATTTATGACATTTTATTTAACAGTAAAGCACCAAAAGCAGTTGTCGAACAATTAATGAATCGTGATAAGCGTGAGGAAATGGACGACTTGGCTTCGTTATGGAAAATTCATGATGTTCGATAACACGAATTCTCCTCTATTGCATATAATATGTTGACATATTAGCAAGGAGGGATTGTGTGAGTAACCGTAAAGGCCCATTTGATAAAATTGAGCAAAATAGTAATATTAAACAAGCAGATATTTATAAGATTGCTAATTCCGTCAAAAATGCCGATTTTTCAGATGAGAAGACTGTTAGGAATCTAGTTCAACATTTATCTAGGATGGCAAATAAACGAATATCTAAAGACAAAGAGGATAAAATTGTCCAGACGATCATTCAAAACAAATTGCCGACAGATATGCAGTCATTGAGTAAATTTTTCAAATAAATTTTTTCCATGGGCAAGTGAGGATACATTTGTTTGTATGCTCGCATAATATAAATCGCACAAGCATTCATGGATAGAGTTGCTGTGGGAATTGTTTAGTCAAAGCCGAGGTGAAGCCAGCCCCTTCATCTCGGAATTTTTATGCTATTCGAAACAGATAAACAATAGGTATTAACTGCTTACAGATAATCTCCTATGTTATAATCATTTTGCAAACATGTGGTTAGGAGTGAAGATATGTCAGCCTCAGGATTAAAAGAAATCATTTCATTTGTCGGGATCGCATTACTTATTTTAGCAATCGTGTTTATCCAAATAAGCAGAAGGAAATTGAACGGTTGGATTGCAGGAGTCGTTGCTATTTTAGCTTATATTTGTTTAATTATAGGTGCCGTTATCGTATTTTTCATTGTATTCAGTGGGCCATCATCGTAAAAAATGAGAGGAGACATCTCATCATGAAATATACATATAAAATTTTATTCATTATTCTTATCGCCATTTTAATGACAGGATGTTTATATCCAGATAATGAACTAGCTAAAAACCAAACACCAAACGAAGACCAATTAGAAATGGTTCAAGCTGCTATCGAGCAATTTCGATCGGAAACAGGTGGTTTATTACCAATTAAGACTAAGCCTAACGAGACACCTATATTTGAAAAATATATCGTTGATTTTAATATGTTAAAGGATCGTAACATACTTACGGAAATTCCGGGAAACGCGTATGAAAATGGTGGTGTTTATCAATATACATTAATTACACCTGAATCGAATCCTCGGGTTAAACTAATTGATTTGCGTAATACAGAAGTTATAAGAAAGATTAATGTAAAATTGGAGATCTATCGTTCAAAAAACATTTATCCACCTTATGGTCGTAAAGTTGAGGAAGGGATATTTACAATTGATTTTGATAAACTCGGTTTTAGTCATGAATTACATGCGGTTAGCCCATATTCTAGACAAAATCTACCAATAGTGATGGACACAGACGGTCAAATATATATCGACTATCGAATTGATTTACGTAAGGCTCTAGATGAATTCTCCTCCAATTATAAGGAAGGGGACGACATTCGGTATTTATTAGCTGAGAACACTCCTTTTGTACCAGTATATTCACTACCATATACGATAGTGGATGGAGAACCGACGTTTTTAGAAAACAAATAAAAAATCATATAATCTCCCCTTGAAGCATATATTGTTTCAAGGCTTTTTTCATGCTTTTTATACATAGAAAACATGTGACATGCCTCGTTATTTAGAAATGTTAAGTGAGCAAATGAGGTGAATGATTGCCGAAAAATATTTTATACAATTATGATAATTAAGTCATATTTTAATAGGACAACATCATAGACTTGTAATGTCAATTATTCGTAGGTTTTTCACTTGTAATGGTAATGAGACTGGGAGGGGATCGTTTGGAGAGAATTGATATTTTTAAAGATATTTCGAAACGGACGAATGGAGATATTTATTTAGGTGTGGTTGGAGCAGTCCGAACAGGGAAATCAACATTTATTAAAAAATTTATGGAGCTCGTTGTATTACCAAACATTGAGGAAGAGAGCGAACGGGTTCGAGCACATGATGAGCTTCCGCAAAGCGCAGCCGGTAAAACAATTATGACTACAGAACCAAAATTTGTACCAAATCAAGCGGTGTCCATACATGTAGAGGAAGGTCTGGATGTAAATATTAGGCTTGTAGACTGTGTCGGATATGCTGTAAACGGGGCAAAAGGATTTGAGGATGAAAATGGGCCAAGAATGATTCATACGCCTTGGTACGAAGATCCAATTCCATTTCATGATGCAGCAGAGATAGGCACTCGTAAAGTGATACAAGAACATTCTACAATTGGAGTTGTTATAACTACCGATGGAAGCTTTGGTGAAATTGAACGTTCCGATTATGTAGATTCTGAAACAAAAGTGGTAGAGGAATTAAAAGAAGTTGGCAAACCATTTATTATGATTATTAACTCTGTAAGACCTACGAGTAAAGAAACTGAATTATTACGTCAAGAGCTCGCAGAAAAACATGATATACCAGTACTGTCAATGAGCATTGAAACAATGACGGAGCATGATGTTTATAACGTGCTTCGAGAATCACTTTATGAGTTTCCGGTTTTAGAAGTGAACGTTAATTTACCAAGCTGGGTAATGGTTTTGAAAGAAGAGCATTGGCTACGAGAAAACTATCAAGAAGCAATTCATTCAACTGTTAAAAACATAAAAAGGCTGCGTGATGTTGATCACATAATTGGTGAGTTTGCAGAATACGATTATATTGATAAAGCAAACTTAGCAGGAATGGAAATGGGAGAAGGACTAGCAGAAATAGATTTGCATGCACCAGACCATTTGTATGATGAAGTATTAAAAGAAATCGTCGGAGAGGAAATCCGTGGGAAAGATCATTTGTTAGAGTTAATGCAAGATTTCGCCTATGCAAAGCGAGAGTACGATCAAATCTCAGGTGCATTACAAATGGTAAAGCAAACTGGCTACGGTATAGCTGCTCCTTCAATTGAGGATATGGTGTTGGATGAGCCAGAAATCATTCGTCAAGGGTCGCGTTTCGGCGTACGACTTAAGGCAGTAGCTCCTTCTATTCATATGATAAAAGTTGAAGTTGAGTCTGAATTTGCACCAATTATTGGGACAGAGAAACAAAGTGAAGAGTTGGTACGCTATTTAATGCAAGATTTTGAAGAAAATCCATTATCAATTTGGGATTCGGACATTTTTGGAAGATCTTTGAATTCCATCGTAAGAGAAGGGATTCAAGCGAAAATCTCACTGATGCCTGAACATGCGAGGTATAAATTAAAGGACACACTTGAGCGAATTATTAACGAAGGATCAGGTGGATTAATAGCAATTATTTTGTAGCAATATACGTCCATTTAAATTAAACTGTCGATTTGGATTGTTACGTGTATGAAAAGGCATTCTGAAAGTACCTTCACTCTTTTTAGAAGTCCTTATACGACTTGTTTTGTAACAGTAGATATTCAACGCACTTAGTACGGAAGATTGGAAGCTCTCTCTAAGTTTTGTTATTTAGAAGGGTCCGCATCTTTTGCTAAGTGCATCATGGATATCTGCTGTTTATTTTCATTCCTTCTTTTCCCGATAAATGTATTCTTTTATTTTATTCTTTAGCTACGCTTATCTTTAATCAATATAAGTAGAAATGATTCAATACTGTGGAACGATAAAGGGAATCAGACGCATTTCATTCAATAGTGCTATTTGTTACTGCTCCTCTAAATTATATGGGAATTACGTAGTTTGAAATCGTTGCTTTGTAATTTTTCGTCAAGCTGTTACATTTCTAAATAAAAGGGTTATAACGAGGGAGAAAACATAGTAAATCTACCTTTACCACCCGTTAATAGTCAAAAAGTTTTGTAATCGTACGTTGCAGTATTGCGGGGTTCTTTTACTTTTTTGGTAGAAATTGAGTACATCGTCCTAAAAACGAAAAAATCTTGATAAAATCAGTAAATAATGTTGAATTTTATTGCAAAGTCAGTTAGTATAAGCCTTATCATCAATGAAAATGATGACACTAGAGTATAAAACTAGACAAAATGGTGAACAAATGGAAATAACAGTTTTCATTTGTTCCATGTGGTCGACTTCATTGGGAGGAGGTGAATGTCATGAATAAAACTGATTTAGTAAACGCTGTTGCTGAAAAAAGCGAACTTTCCAAAAAAGATGCTGCCAAAGCAGTAGATGCAGTATTTGATTCGGTCATGGATTCACTTAAAAAAGGTGAAAAAGTTCAAATTATCGGTTTTGGTAACTTTGAGGTACGTGACCGTTCTGCACGTAAAGGTCGCAATCCACAAACAGGAGAAGAAATTGAAATTCCTGCAAGCAAAGTTCCTGCTTTTAAGGCGGGTAAAGCCCTTAAGGATATTGTTAAATAACATTAATTATTTTTACATAGGGCTTAGAGGGTACGAATATTCGTACCCTTTTTATATTGGCTAAAATCGGTTGTCATTCGGATGGATTTTTGACATTTTATAATTGACAAGGATGCATTAATAAGCGATAGTAGGGTAAGTAAATGAGCAAAGGTAGGTTCGTAATGGAAAATCCAAATTTCAAATCCGATTATTTTGTAATAAAAGCATTAGAAGATGGTGTTCACGTTATCGGTCTAACTAGAGGAGAAGATACGCGATTCCATCATTCTGAGAAATTAGATAAAAATGAAATCATGATTGCTCAATTTACTGAGCACACCTCTGCAATGAAGATTCGTGGGAAGGTAACGATACAAACTGGTCATGGTGAAATGAGCAACTAGTACTATTCTTACTTCTCGTATGACTCACCTTTTCGCATACTTTTCTCTGTTAGAATCTTATGAGCCAATGTCTAAATTATGTTATAATAGCAAATAGAAACTATGAAAGGGCTCAGGTGGTTGTATTGTCCAGTTCTACGATCGATACCGAGGAAATGCTAGCTTTAATTGAAAATAAAATCAAACATTCATTTATAGAGAAGTACATTGAAAAGCCAGTGATTGATAAAGAAAAACTATATTTATTAACAACACTATTAAATCAATCAAAATTGTCAAAATACAAAAAGAAACAATATATTTTAACGACTATGTTAGTGCAAATCGCATTAGATACACATGAACTTGTTCCTGTTGCAAACGATAAGACGGAGCATCAAAACGAACGAACGAAAAAACAATTGTACGTGTTAGCAGGCGACTATTATAGCGGTTTATACTATGCGTTATTAGCAAGCATAGAGGATATGGAAATGATTCAAGTTTTGGCAACGGCTATTAAAGAAATAAATGAGTATAAAATGAAACTGTTTTACAATGAGTATGGTTCATTCGCTGAGTTCGTTGCGCTAATTGGAAAGATTGAAACGTTGTTAATTACACGTATTGCAGAAACAATCAGCGAGAAAAATATCATTCCCCTAATTGAACCGTGGTTAACAATGAATCAATTAATTAAAGAAAAAGAAAAGCTCGAAATATACGGTTATTCGAACCTTTTTGAATACTGGTTCCAATCGATGAATAGCAACTTAACTTCGATTTCATCTGATTATGATTCGTTTGTAAATAATAGCATAGAAAAAACAGAAGCTATACTAGACACATTTCCAAATCATTTAAAGCCGCTAAAAGCACATGTTCAACAACGATTACAACAAGTGAGACACAATTGTAGTACTTTGGTGGAAGAAGGGCAGCAATGAATAGTAAAAAGAAAGAAGAACGTGTACATCATGTGTTTGAAAAGATTTCCGACAAATACGATACGATGAATTCAATTATTTCTTTTAAGCGGCACAAAGCATGGAGAAAAGATGTCATGAAGCGAATGAATGTCGAACAAGGGGCCAAGGCACTTGATCTATGCTGTGGCACGGGAGATTGGTCCATTGCATTAGCTCATGCAGTTGGTCCATCTGGACATGTAGTTGGACTTGATTTCAGTAAAAACATGCTTACCGTTGCTAAAAAGAAAAATGATATGCTTCAACTTGAACAGCTTTCTTTTATTCATGGGAATGCTATGGATCTTCCGTATGATGATCATTCATTTGACTACGTTACAATTGGATTTGGTTTACGTAACGTACCAGATTACATGAAAGTATTAAAAGAAATGCATCGCGTCGTTAAGCCAGGTGGAATTGTTGTTTGTTTAGAGACATCCCAACCAACCTTAATCGGCTATCGACAATTATATTTTTTGTACTTTCGCTATATTATGCCTTTGTTCGGAAAGATTTTTGCAAAAAGCTATCAAGAGTATGCCTGGTTGCATGAATCAGCAAAAGATTTTCCCGACAAAAACAAATTAAAACAAATGTTTGTACAAGCTGGCTTCTCGCATGTTCAAGTGAAGAGTTATACAGGTGGAGTAGCAGCAATGCATTTGGCAACAAAATAGTGAGCCAGTATGCGAACTTATGAATAAAAGGTGACATGCATGAAACTAGCAAAAATATATAGTTATTTAAAAAAAGACTTAGCAGAAATAGAACGAGCGTTGAGACAAGTAATTCAAGCAGACCACCCTGTATTACGCGAGGCATCGATTCAGTTATTGCAGGCTGGGGGGAAAAGAATTCGACCTGTTTTTGTGTTATTATCTGGTCAATTCGGCACTTTTGATATCGAGCGTATAAAAAAAGTAGCACTTTCTTTAGAGTTGATTCATATGGCCACGCTGGTACACGATGATGTAGTTGACGATGCAGAACTTAGACGCGGAAAGCCTACGATTAAGCATCATTATGGCAACCGCGTTGCCATGTATACGGGAGATTATATACTAGCACGCGCGTTAGAAAATATTACGACAATAGAAAATCCCGCGATACACCAAATACTATCGCAAACATTGGTTGAAGTTGTTGAGGGAGAAATAGAACAAATTCAAGGTAAGTACAACTGGGATCAGCATATTAGAGACTACTTTCGTAGAATTAAACGAAAAACAGCTTTACTCATTGCCACAAGCTGTAAGATTGGTGCAATTGCAACAGGCGTATCCGAAAAAGATGCACAGAAGCTATATCAATATGGATACAATATCGGAATGTCTTTTCAAATCATAGATGATATTTTGGACTTTACTGCAACGAATAAAGAGTTAGGTAAGCCAACTGGAAGTGATTTGCTGCAAGGCAATGTAACGTTGCCGGTTTTATTTGCGCTTAGAGATCCATACTTTAAAAAACAACTACATGAAACCTTTTACGATGCAAATAACATATCGGAGGAATCTCTATCAATTTTGTTAGAATCACTCAAAAAAACAAAAGCAATAGAACGTTCCTATGATATAAGTGAGAAGTATTTAACTAGGGCATTAGCATCGCTAGAAGGACTTCCTGATCACAAAGCAAAGCAAACTTTACAAGATATAGCGAGCATTATCGGGAAACGACGGTCTTAAGTTAGTTGTAAAATAGTTTAATTTTTGATAAAATTTTATCGGTTGTATACGATTTGAGCAATGAAAAACTATATGAAAAAATAACGAGGTGTAAACGTGGAAAAAACTTTTTTAATGGTTAAACCAGACGGTGTACAAAGGAATTTAATTGGAGAAATTGTAAAACGATTTGAAAATAAAGGCTTTAAGCTTGTCGGTTCAAAGTTAATGATCATTTCTAACGAACTAGCAGAAAATCATTACGGAGAACATAAAGAAAGACCATTTTTTGGTGAACTTGTTGATTTTATTACTTCTGGTCCCGTTTTTGCGATGGTATGGGAAGGTGAAAATGTTATTAAGACAGCTCGCGACATGATCGGAGCTACTAATCCGCAGGAAGCCGCACCAGGTACGATTCGTGGTGATTTTGGAATGACAGTCGGTAAAAATATTATTCACGGATCAGATTCACAAGAAAGCGCTGAACGAGAAGTTGCTTTGTTTTTCGATGACTTGGAGCTCTTATCTTATTCAAAACAAGATAATGAGTGGATTTACTAAGATCACCTACAAGCCTCTGTTAACACAACGGGGGCTTATTATGTAGGTTGTTTTTTCATCAACGTAACTGCGGAAAGAGGCGTGTAGATGGCTGGAAATTATCAAGAATTTGTTTCAAAAATAAAAGGCAAACTTGGGATTGATCTCCATTTATACAAGGAAGCCCAAATGAAGAGGCGACTTACTTCTTTAAGGGACAAACGAGGCTTCCAAACATTCCATCAATATTTTAAAGCTCTTGATAATGATGAACAATTGCTTAGTGAATTTATTGATCGTATAACAATAAATGTATCGGAGTTTTATCGAAACCCAAAAAGATGGGACGTCTTGCATCAAACTGTTCTTCCGGTTTTATCTGAAAATAAAAATAAGTTAAATATATGGAGTGCAGCTTGTTCTACTGGAGAAGAACCTTATACTTTAGCAATCTTATTCAAGGAATATTTCCCACATTTGAGTGTTACTATTTTAGCAACTGATATTGACCAGGGGGCGCTGGATAAAGCGAACCAGGGAATATATCCAGAAAGAGCACTAAAAGATTTACCGGGACAGTTAAAAAATCGGTACTTTACGAAAGAAAATAATTTATATCAAATTGATCCTTCTCTAAAAAAGGATATTTATTTTAAGAGGCATGATCTACTTACTGAAAAGTACCCGAAATCCATTGATCTAATCGTTTGTCGGAATGTATTAATTTATTTCACGGACGAAGCAAAAGAAAAAATATATACGAATTTTAGCGAAGCGCTCTCGCCTAATGGTGTATTATTCGTCGGTAGCACGGAGCAAATTTTTAGTCCTCATAATTATGGTTTTTCATTATTAGACACGTTTTTTTACGAAAAAAAGGTTTAATAAATTAAATAACATAGGAAATAGAAATAGTTCTCTTTTTTTAACTGTCCATATGCTAAACGATTATGACTAGCATATTTCATCGGTAGGATAAAATATTTAATACATAATAAATTAATCGGTTAAATTTTTAATACACGGCAAGGAGCTACTTGCGTAAAATTTGTTATGATATAAGCAAAGTACATATAAATTAATAATTATACAAACATGATCTTAATATAGGAATTGGAGGCATATATATGCGTTACTTAACTTCAGGAGAATCCCATGGGAAGCAATTAACAACAATAATAGAAGGTGTACCTGCAAGGATGCCGTTATTAAAAGAAGACATTGATGAATCATTATTGCGAAGACAGAAAGGACATGGCCGCGGAAGACGAATGCAAATTGAAAAAGATTTAGTCGATATCGTAAGTGGTGTTCGACACGGTTATACGTTAGGTTCACCTATTTCGCTTGTTGTGCGTAACGACGATTTTAAACATTGGTTGAAAATTATGGGAGAAGAGCCAATAGAAGATGATGCGAAAATCCGAAGAGTTGTATCCAGACCTCGACCTGGACATGCTGATTTAAATGGTGCGTTAAAGTATGGCCACAGAGACATGCGCAATGTATTAGAGCGTTCTTCCGCGCGCGAAACGACTGCTCGTGTTGCTGCTGGAGCGGTAGCGAAAACGTTGTTAAAACACCTAGGTATTGAAATTGTTGGGTATGTGAAGGAAATTGCAGGCATTAAAGCGAAGGATAATGTTGAATTGACGATGGATGAGCGTAAGGAAATATCTGAAGCTTCCCCTGTACGTACGCTAGATAAAACGGTTGAGCAGCAAATGATGGATGCGATAGATCAGGCTAAAAAGGATGGCGACTCGATCGGAGGTATTGCAGAAGTTTATGTTGAAGGAATGCCTGCTGGAATTGGTTCGTACGTTCATTATGATCGCAAGTTAGATAGTAAACTTGTTGGAAGTGTAGTAAGTATAAATGCGTTTAAAGGCGCAGAGATCGGGATCGGCTTTGATGCTGCTAGAAAAAACGGCAGTGAAGTGCACGATGAAATTGCTTGGGATGAAGAAAGAGGCTACTATCGTAAAACGAATCGTTTAGGTGGCTTTGAAGGTGGTATGACTACAGGAATGCCAATCGTTATCAAAGGTGTAATGAAGCCGATACCAACACTGTATAAACCGTTGCAAAGCGTTGATATTGATACGAAAGAACCGTTTAATGCTAGTATTGAACGTTCCGATTCTTGTGCGGTTCCTGCAGCTGCTGTAGTAATGGAGCACGTAGTCGCCTTTGAACTTGCTAAAGCTATTACGGAGCATTTTACGAGTGATTCATTTCCGCAGCTTAAGAAGGCATTGGATGAATATCGCGAAGAAATCAGGTGTTTTTAGTGAACGAAATTGTAGTATCGTCTTCTTCTCATCAATATCCGATTTATATTGGAGAAGATATTCGCTTCCAGCTTAAATCATATTTAAGAAAAGATTATTCTGCAATTATGATCGTTACGGATGAAAAGGTAGCTAACTTATATTTACAAGATTTACGAAACGTTTTGGCTGGATACAAGTTAATAGAAATTATTTTTCCTTCTGGTGAACAAACAAAAAGTATCGATTTTTTTTATAAACTACAGACAAAAGCAATTTCTAATCGACTTGATCGTAAATCTTTAATGATTGCTCTCGGAGGGGGAGTAATCGGAGATTTGACGGGTTTTTCTGCTGCTACATACATGCGTGGAATAGATTATATCCAAGTACCAACAACAATATTAGCGCACGACAGCAGTGTAGGTGGAAAAGTAGCAATAAATCACGAGTTAGGTAAAAATATGATCGGAAGCTTTTACGCGCCACAGGCAGTAGTGTATGATGTTCATACGTTACGCTCATTAAACGCTCATGAAATACGATCAGGCTATGCTGAATTAGTGAAAGAAGCATTACTTGCTGATTCGACCTTTTTTAACACACTAATGGAAAAAAATTTGAACTCCTTAAACAGTCAACAGCTTGTAAATCACCTCTGTCAAGGTATTAAAATAAAAGCTGAAATTGTGGAAGCAGACGAGAAAGAGTCAAACATACGGATGTTTTTAAATTTAGGCCACACGCTCGGTCATGCATTAGAATCTGAGCTCGGCTATGGAACGATGACACATGGTGAAGCAGTAGCAATCGGTCTTTTATTTGCATTACGTGTAAGTGAATATAAATACGATATAAAGCTTCCATATGAGAAGCTATATCAATGGTTAGAACGGAATAATTATCCATTAAACTTACCAAACTTAAATAAAGAGCAATTGGTTAATAGAATGAAATCGGATAAAAAAACAATGAATAATCGTATACAAATGGTGTTGTTGAAGCAAGCTGCTAAACCAATCGTGGAAGAAATACAAGAGGAACAATTACATACTTATTTAGACATATTTTTAAAAGAGTTGGTGAATAAATGATTCGTGGTATACGGGGTGCAACAACTGTTAACGAAAACGAAGAAAATGAAATAATGGATAACACAAGAAATTTGGTTGAAACGATGATTTCTGCCAACAATATTGATGTACAATCCATTTCCCATGTACTTATATCTGTTACGAAAGACCTTAACGCAGGATTTCCTGCTAAGTCAGTTAGAGAAATGCCTGGTTGGAGCTTTGTACCGGTTATGTGTATGACAGAAATTGATGTACCAGGCAGCCTAGAAAATTGTATACGTGTGATGATGGTTATTAATACAGAAGCAAAACAAACAGATATACAGCACATTTTTCAAAATAATGCTGTACGTTTACGGCCGGATTTAGTGAACATGGAAGGGGACAAAGGGAATGAAGGCTAAAGCCGTATTAAATGAGATGGCTCCCTACAAACAAGGGATGCAAATGGATGAAGTAAAGAAACAATTCAATTTAGATCGAATCGTAAAGCTTGCTTCTAACGAAAATCCATATGGCTATTCTGAAAAGCTTAAAACGGAATTGCCAAATATAGCACTTCCCTTTGAAATATATCCGGATGGACATGCAGCCGAATTGCGGTCAAAGTTAGCTGCTAAATGGCGGGTAAATGAAGCGGAAATCGTATTAGGTGGTGGCTCTGATGAATTAATTGAGATTATTTGTCGGACGTACTTACATGAAGGAACGAATACAGTTATGGCCGCCCCTACATTTCCGCAATATAAGCACAATGCGCGAATTGAAGGTGCAGAAGTAATTGAAGTACCAACGAAAAATGGTCAGCATGATTTATCGGAAATGTCTAAAGCAGTTAATAATCATACTAAAGTTGTTTGGCTTTGCTCGCCAGACAATCCAACAGGTACGCTTATTTCCCGAGCAGACTTTCATACATTTATGAGCAGTTGTCCGGAGGATGTACTTGTTGTGCTTGATGAAGCGTATTATGAATTTGTTGAAGAGGAAGAGCAGATGGATGTTGCCGACAATATTTCCCACTACAATAATTTAATCGTTTTACGCACATTTTCAAAAGCCTATGGGTTAGCAGGCTTGCGTATTGGATATGGTATAACGAATGAAAAGATTGCTATGAAAATTAATATTGTAAGAGGGCCTTTTAACACATCTGCATTTGCACAAAAAGCTGCGGCAATTGCATTAGATGATTCATTGTTTATTGAAAGAACGGTAGCGGAAAACAAGAGTGTGAAAGAATCTTTTGAACAATTTTTGAAAGAAATCAATTGGCATTTTTATCCGTCACATACGAATTTTTTACTCGTATCCACTCCAGAGGATGCCGATCTGTTTACACAGTATTTATTAGAAAATGGATTTATCGTGCGTTCTGGTAATCTATTAGGCTACCCCAAAACCGTTCGAATAACGATTGGGAAGGCACAAGATATGGAAAGACTAAAACAAGTATTAAAACAATTCTAACTTATTAGTAAAGAGGTATCGTTATGGAAGCACGTAAAATCGTTGTAGCTGGGCTTGGATTAATAGGTGGCTCTCTCGCTAAAGCAATTAAGCAATCAAATGAAAATTATATAATCGGTTATGATCTCAGTCAGGAGACATTGGATTATGCGAAGGCACATCACATGATCGATACGTCATACTCTAATTTTTCCGAAGCAGTTAAAGAAGCAGATATTGTGTTTTTAGCTGCACCTATCTCTCAAACGATCCAGCTATTAAAAAAGCTTGATGCGATTTCTTTTCGTAAAGAAGTTATCGTATCTGATGTATCCTCTGTAAAAGGTACGATATTAGATGCAGCCAATAAGCTTACGAACGATAAAATCACTTTTATTGGTGGTCACCCGATGGCTGGGTCACATAAAGCCGGAGTTCGAGCGGCAAAAGAACATTTATTTGAAAATGCCATTTATGTGCTAACGCCTACAACTAATTGCGCAAATGATAAGATAAATATATTAAAAAACGTATTAAAAGATACAAAAAGTCATTTCATTACGTTACAACCAGATGAACACGATGAAATGACAAGTGTCGTATCACATTTCCCCCATTTAATTGCGTCTTCACTTGTTCACCAAGCAAGAAAATGGGAAACTCGCCATGCTTTTTTACCAGAACTGGCAGCAGGAGGGTTTCGAGATATAACTCGCATTGCTTCAAGCAACCCTACGTTGTGGCAAGACATTTTCTTACACAACGGGAATAAGATGTCTGTATTGCTCGAGGAATGGATTAAAGAAATGGAAACGTTAAAGCACATAGTAGATGGAAATAAAAAAGAAGACATGATATCTTATTTGCAACAAGCAAAAGCATTCCGTGATGGCTTGAAACCGTCTGCACGAGGTGCACTTCCTGCTTATTACGATGTGTATGTCGATATTAAAGACCAGCCTGGGGCACTTGCGAAGGTTGTACAATTGCTAGCAGATAATGATATTAGTATAAAGAATATCCGTATTTTAGAAATTAGAGACGATGTCAATGGAGCGCTTCGATTAAGTGTTTCTACAAAAGAAGAACAATTAATGAGCTGCCAACTTCTTCAGCAGAAGGGGTATGAAATATCGATTGAAAATTAGGATGGTGACGCTGCGTGAGTGTAAAAAAATTATTTCCTGTTACACAGCCACTTAAAGGCACTTTAACTATACCTGGTGATAAGTCCATTTCTCATCGGGCTATAATGCTTGGTTCGTTAGCTAAAGGTACTACAATAGTTGAGAATTTTCTCGCAGGAGAAGATTGCTTAAATACAATAAGTTCGTTTCAAGCTTTAGGAGTGACTATTGACAGACAAGGAACACGTGTAACAATTAATTCGGCTGGTGCAACCAACTTTAAGGAACCGACAGAACCTTTATATTTTGGAAACTCCGGTACAACCGCCAGACTTATGATTGGGCTATTATCCGGATTTCCTTTCCTATCTGTTATTTATGGAGATCCTTTTTTAACCGTACGACCGATGGATCGAGTCGTTGTCCCGCTCAAAAGTATGGGAGCAAAAATTGATGGTCGAGCAAACGGGAGTATGCTTCCACTAACAATACGCGGTGGGGCTACGAAAGGTATAACGTACACCCTTCCAGTAAAAAGTGCTCAAGTAAAGTCAGCTCTCCTTTTAGCAGGACTTTTTGCTGAAGGGACAACGACAGTTATTGAACCAACATTAACGAGAAATCATACAGAAAATATGCTAAAAGCATTTGGAGCAGACATACAAGTTACTCATAATGAAATAAAAATTTCGAATAAAAATAGTCTTCAAGCGACTGATGTCCAAGTACCAGGCGACATATCATCTGCTGCTTTCTTTATCGTAGCAGCGGCAATTGTTCCAGGTAGTTCGCTTGTATTGAAAAGTGTAGGACTAAATAAAACGAGAACAGGCATTATTGATTTGTTGCTACAAATGGGAGCACATATTACGATTAGTAATGAGAAAACGATAGGTGGCGAGCAGTTAGGAGATATTTCAATTGTTTATACAAAATTGAAGGCGGTTGATATTGAAGGTGATATTATTCCACGACTTATTGATGAAATACCAATAATTGCGTTGTTAGCAACACAAGCAGAGGGTACTACAACGATAAGAGATGCTAAGGAGCTACGTGTAAAGGAAACGGATCGGATTGCTGCCGTAGTAGATGTTTTAACAACATTAGGTGCACCAATTGAAGCTACGGAAGATGGGATGATTATTCATGGAAAGGCAGAATTATCCGGAGGGAAGGTTTCAACCTATAACGATCACCGTATCGCTATGCTGGGTGCTATTAGCTCCTTAATAACAAAAGAAGCAGTTGTTCTTGATGACATATCATCAATCGCTGTGTCCTATCCACAGTTTTTTGAACATATGGATCAAATTACAACACCGTAAAGAATCTGCAATGATGTAGATTCTTTTCCACTTGTTACGACAGTAACCCGTACGGAAAAAACTTGCAGAATAATCGTTTGAGGGAATTTAGATATTTTCGGATGAGTAGAAGGATAGATTTTCATACGTGTCAAAATAGAAGATTTAGTTTACGCCCGGTTTTTAAATGTGCATCAAAAGAAAGGATGCTTTGAAATGGATACAATTAAAGAAGCGCACCAACTAATGGAAGATAATAAAAGCGAGGAAGCACTTCAATTACTACAAGATCATTTAAAAAAAGCAAATGTGGAAGAGCAATTTGCAATTGCTGAATTATACGTACAGTGGGGCTTTCTTGATGAAGGAATTCAAGTTCTATATACTTTGTTAGCGCAGTATCCGAATGAGGCTGAATTAAAAGTTGTGTTGGCAGACATGCTTATAGAGCTTGAAAAAGATGATCAAGCAATTGATTTATTAAATGAAATTGATGAAGAAAATCCGTTTTATACGCAGGCATTACTACAATTAGCGGATTTATACCAATCACTCGGTTTATACGAAGTGGCCGAGCGTAAATTACACGAAGCGAAAGAACGAGATCCAAATGAATCAATAATAGACTTTGCATTAGGGGAACTGTTCTTTTCAATTGGAAAATACATGCATGCAATTACGTTTTATGAAAAGGTACTTCCTGTATCGCCTATTGTAGGAAATGTTTCAATATATAGTAGATTAGGTGAGGCACAAGCTGCGATGGGGGAGTATGAGGCCGCTTTAGCTTCTTTTGAAAAGACAACGATTGAAGACGATCCAGACACGTTGTTTAAGTATGGGTATATTGCTTATCAAGCAAAGCAATATACTGGCGCAATTAACGCTTGGAAGAAAGTTATTGAGCTTGATCCATATTATCAAGCCGTTTACGTTGAGTTAGCTAAGGCGTTTAAAGAAGAAGGATTAATTAAGGAAGCGTATCAAACATGTTATACTGGAATACAGAAAGATGAATTTAACAAACAGTTGTATTACCTTGCCGGTACGCTCGCGCGTCAACTAAATAAAGTAGATGAAAGTAAAGAATATGCAACCCAAGCTATTGCGTTAGATCCTGAGTATAAAGAGGCTATTTTGTTGTTAATTGAATTATTAAAAGAACAAAATGAATGGGAAGAAATAAATCACGTTATTGATATGGCAACTAGCAATGGAGCAATCGACCCGATATTTGATTGGGAAAAAGCACGTGTTTACAATGAACTAGAGGATTATCCGAACGCCTTGGTGGCTTATAATGAAGCATATTCCCATTTTATAGAGGATGCTGATTTTTTAAAGGAATTTGGATACTTTCTAGTAGAAGATGGTAAAATAGACAGGGCAATTTCTATATTAAAAGCCTATTTGGAATTGGAACCACTGGATAGTGATGTAGAAGCGTATTTAGAACGCTTCAAATAAGGAAGAAGGAGTTTACAATGCAAACGATCGTATCAACCGAAGAAAAGCAAGCGTTTATCTATTGGTTTTTACGAAATTACCAAATGAAAAAACAAGAAAGTGAATGGATTTTAAAATATATTGCGAAGCATCGTGATATATTAAAAAATGTTCATTTTATTTCGTCTGTTCAAGGCTGTCCACGTAGCTTGAAATTGGCAGCTACGTGTTCTGAAAAACCAGCTTTTATCTATTTTAAGCAACACCTGACTACTTTAAATCCAGATAAAGCATATCACGACATCCGGCTAAATAATAACGAAAAATTATTTATAGAACTCCATTTCAAAGATGCCATTCAAAATGCAAACTATGCATTAGTTCGAGAGGATAACCCTTATAGTACGAGGGAGGATGTATTGCTAGCGGCCGATCGTAAGCGAGCAGAAATGCTTTTGAACGGTATTCTCATGCATAAGAAAAAGCTAGAGTTAAAAAGAAAGATAGACGAAGCACTCGATAACAGAGATGATGAATTGTTTGCCATGTTAGCGAAAAAGCTTACAACGCTTAAGAAGAATGATTATAACTAGCGCGTACTTGGTGTAGATAGAACCTATTATTTGCTGTGCGCATATTTTTATAAATTATTATCCATACTTAGAAGGGAAGTGAAAAAGACATGAAGTGGAATGCGAATGACCTGGAGCAATATATTAAAGCGAAAGAGTACATTGATACCGTACTGTTTCCTTTAATTCCTTTTCATTTCTCAAACGATAGCCGTTTAGGGAAAAACGCCATGCAAAGTGAATCACTCTTGCTTTTTACCAATGAAATTGAAAAAGAATTATCAGGAAGGGTTTTGTTGGCTCCTGGCTATAATTATTTAAAAAACGATCAGCTCGATAAAGAAGCAGCACGACTAAATTTATGGGTAGAAGATGCACAAAGGCAACCGTTTAAACATGTTCTATTTATTACATTTGATCCAGTATGGCGCAAATATGAAAACGAGCTGAATGGACAATTAATCTGGATTCCTGGGATACAAGGTAATTTGCATTCAAAAGAGATGGCTACGATTATAAGAGGACAGGCTGAGGAAATTGGAGAACTTATTCATTCGTTATGGAAAAATGATTAAATGCAAAAGCTATTAAAATACGTAGCAAGCTTTGTCTAATTCCAAAACTTTTGTTAACAAAAATGATATATATTGACCGAGTTCATAGTTTAGGCTATTATGGAAATGTCCTAGTAATCAATTTAAAATATATTTGTCCGTGATTAACGTGATAGAGGGGGGAAACCATGAGCGATAAGAAACAACAAGTGTCCCGTCGACAATTTCTAAATTATTCTCTTACTGGTTTAGGTGGATTTATGGCAGCAGGAATGCTAATTTCACCAATTCGTATGGCAATTGATCCGGTTTTAAAACAAAAGTCAGCTGCAGGAGATTTAGCCAATGTTGGATTATCTGTAGACGACATTACCGAGGAGCCACAACGTGTGGATTGGGAAATTGAACAAGTTGATGGATGGTACGAGTCAGATGTAAAGAAAACAGCATGGGTGTTTAAAGATGAGAATGGAGAAATTCAAGCTTTTTCACCTGTATGTAAACACTTGGGTTGCTTTGTTTCCTGGGAAGGAAGCGAAGAATTTCCAAATGAATTTTTCTGTCCATGTCATAATGGCCGTTATTATAAAGACGGTACAAACGTGCCACATACACCACCTTTGGCACCATTGGATGTTTTTGAGCACAAGGTTGAAAACGGTATGTTGTACCTTGGTGAAGCAAAACCTAGAGGGGAGGCGTAATAAGTTATGCTGCAAAAAATATATGACTGGATTGATGATCGCATAGATATTACGCCGATATGGCGTGATGTTGCAGATCATGAAGTACCCGAGCATGTTAACCCTGCATATCACTTTTCTGCATTTGTATATTGCTTTGGGGGATTAACATTCTTCGTAGTTGTTATTCAAATTTTATCTGGAATGTTTTTAACAATGTATTATGTTCCAGATATTGAAAATGCCTGGAAGTCGGTTTATTACTTACAAACCGAAGTAGCCCACGGACAGATTGTACGAGGGATGCACCATTGGGGAGCTAGTGTAATTATTGTAATGTTGTTATTACATACGATGCGTGTATTTTTCCAAGGAGCATATAAAAAACCACGTGAATTAAACTGGATGGTTGGTGTGCTCATCTTTTTTGTAATGCTTGGACTAGGATTTACAGGGTATTTACTACCTTGGGATAATAAAGCTTATTTTGCAACACAAGTTGGACTTGATATCGCAAATCAGGTGCCACTAATTGGACCTGAGTTAAAAACATTGTTGTCTGGTGATGAAACTATTGTTGGTGCGCAAACGTTAACAAGATTCTTTGCGATACACGTGTTCTTCCTACCGGCTGCATTATTTGGTTTAATGGCAGTACACTTTATTTTAATTCGTAGACAAGGTATTGCTGGACCACTATAAAATGAAGAGGAGGGATTACTGTGAAAAGGGGTAAAGGAATGCGGTTTGTCGGAGATTCACGAATCTCTGCAGATAGAACGCCGAATATACCGAAAGATTACTCAGAATATCCCGGCAGAACGGAATATTTCTGGCCAAACTTTTTACTCAAAGAATGGTTGGTTGGTTCTGTATTTTTAATTGGATTTTTAAGTTTAGTTTTAGCTCATCCATCTCCGCTTGAAGGAGTGGCAGATCCAACAAATGCAAGTTATATTCCATTACCGGATTGGTATTTCTTATTTTTATATGAATTGTTAAAATATGATTTTGCAAGTGGATCATATACTATATTTGGTATTTTGATTTTACCTGGTCTAGCGTTTGGGGCATTATTATTAGCTCCATTTCTCGATAGTGGGCCTGGACGAAGACCACCGAAGCGACCAGTAGCAGTTGCTATGATGCTTCTCGGGTTGGCTTCAGTTATTTGGTTAACGTATGAATCTGCTGCGGCTGTAGACTGGGAAGAGCGCGCAGAAATGAATAAACCAATTCCTGCATCTGATGTAGAAATCGATACAGAAGATCCTGGTTACGCTATATATGAAAGCAACTGCTTAAGCTGTCATGGAGAATCGCTCGAAGGCGGTGCTGCCGGACCTTCATTACTTGGAACAGAGCATACTGCAGAAGAAATTGCGACGATTGCTCGTGAAGGTATTGGTAATATGCCACCAGGAATGTTTAACGGTTCTGATGAAGAACTAGAACAATTAGTTAACTTTATTATGACTGTTAATGAGCAAGTAGAGTAAATAAATAAAACACCTTTGCCAACACTATTGGTGAAGGTGTTTTATTTCACCTACTATTTGAATAGTTCATACTAGGAACTGTGAAGGAGCATAGCCAAAATGCTTAATAACTATTTATACCAAATATTATTAAATAAACAGTTTTTGGTTCTTTTGTTTTTTATTAACTTAGGCGGGACAATATACGGGTATATATGGTATGAAAGTCAATTAGAAATTACACCGCTAATTTTTTTACCCTTTGTTCCAGATAGCCCTACAGCTAGTCTGTTTTTTACTTTATTCTTGCTATTTTATATTTTTGGTAGAAACACACCATATATTGAAGCGTTTGCAATCACATCTTTATTCAAATATGGCGTATGGGCTGTAGTTATGAATATATTTACTCTTATAATGAATGGTTCCCTTTCGTGGCAAGGGTATATGTTAATTGCATCACATGGCGCGATGGCATTGCAAGGATTACTGTATGCTCCTTATTATAAAATAAAACTGAAGCATTTAGCCGTAGCATCCGTTTGGATTTTACATAATGACATTATTGATTATGTTTTTGGAATGATGCCAATTTATTCATCCTTAACAAATTATATGGATCAAATTGGGTACTTTACGTTTTGGCTCAGTATAATAACAATCGTTATTGCTTATAAATTAACTGTAGGGAAAGAATGTCGTACTCATTATTGATGAATCAGCCGTTATAAATTAGATTTTACTCTCATACATTAGAAACAGAAGATGTATAAGAGGTGATCTCTATATGATTTTTAACAAACAAGCATGCGCTTTTACATTACTAATAGGGATCTTATATTTTAATTTTTTTCACCCTTCCTTTGTTCGTGCACATACAAGTTCGATTGTGCTTACGACTGCAGCAATAGAAAAAAATAATAATATTCCTTTTAATTGGATTGTAGTAATTCTTGGAGGGATAATAGTAGTAACATTATCGTATGTTAGCTGGAGAAAATATAAAGGGCTGGAAAAAAAACAAGAAAGTGAACATAAAGAGAAATCAAATAGTTGACTATCCTTGTTTTTTTGACTATTATTGACTTATAAAACATGAATAATTTATGTTGTGGAGGAATGGAAGAATGGGATTAGGTACCTATCTTATCTATTTTGCGCTACTATTAATCATCCCTATTTGGGCTCAATCAAGAGTAAAAAACACGTATAAAAAATATTCAAAAAAGGTAACTTCTTCCTTTATGTCTGGAGCACAAGTTGCTCGGAAAATACTAGATGAGAACGGGTTATACGATGTTCAAATTGAGGAAACGAGAGGCATGCTAACGGACCACTATGATCCAAGAAAAAAGGTTGTTCGGTTATCAAGTGGTAATTTTCACGGACAATCAATGGCTGCCGCTGCAATCGCGGCTCACGAAGTAGGTCATGCAATACAAGATGCAGAAGAATATGCATTTTTAAAATTTAGAAGTGCACTCGTTCCCGCTGCAAACTTTGGCTCTAACACAGCTATATTTATCATTATTGGTGGGTTCCTATTTAATCAAATGAATTTAGTATTACTCGGTATTATTTTCATGGCTGCTGCGGTACTTTTTCAATTAGTTACTTTGCCAGTTGAGTTTAACGCTTCAAGTCGGGCGATGACACAACTTGTAACGACTGGTATCATTCAAAATAACGAGGAACGAGAAACAAAAAAGGTACTAGATGCTGCAGCGTTAACTTATGTAGCCGCTGCTTTAGTAGCTGTTGCGGAGTTAATCCGATTTGTTTTAATGTATGTAGCCAGTAACGAATAAACTTAGTTGAGTAATTTAAATTGTATTAAACATATAAAATAAAATGGTTTCAATCATTGATTGAAACCATTTTTTAGGTTTAATAACAAATAAAGTTGGTGAACGAAATTCATGCTCGGTATTCGTTTACAATTTCTCTTATTTAAAATAGAAAACAAGTAAATAAAGTAATAGGTCTATATGCTGCTTTACTACTGTTCTATTGGTTTTTTATTTTCATCTAATGTAAAACCTTCACCAATGACATCATGCACAGAGCTTACAGCTACGAATGCGTGTGGATCTATTTGATTTATTATATTTTTTAATCGTACAATTTCATTTCGGCCGATAACGCAATATAATACATTTTGTTTTTCTCCCGTAAAGCTTCCTTTCCCTGATAGTATCGTAACACCGCGGTCCATTTCTTTATTAATTGTAGCAGCAATTTCAGTGCTTTTTTGGGAAATGATCGTAGCACCTCGGGCAGAGTATGCACCTTCTTGAATAAAGTCAATCACACGTGCCCCGATATAAACTGCGACTAACGTATACATTCCTTCAACGAGTTCTAGTATAACAAATACTGAAGTTGTTATAACGATAAAGTCGAATATAAACATCGTTTTCCCCATACTCCAACCAACATATTTATGAACAATACGAGCAATGATGTCTACACCGCCAGTCGTACCACCGTAACGAAAGATGATTCCGAGACCAACACCTATAAAAACCCCGGCAAATAAAGCAGCCAACGTCATATCAGACTGTAAGTACGTAGGGAAAGGGTTAATTTGAAAAATCTTTAGGAACACGGATACACCGATCGTGCCGATTATCGTATAAATAAATGTGTTTCTTCCTAGGAACTTCCACCCGATAAAGAAAATAGGGATGTTTAATAAAATGTTTGTAATGGCTGGATCCCATCCCCATAAAAAATAAAGTAAAAGAGTAATACCCGTAAAACCGCCTTCACTTAAATTATTTTGCATATTAAAATGTACAATGCCAAATGAGAAAACTGCTGCGCCAAATAAAATAAAAAGTATATTTTTAATTTTTAATCCGAATACCATTGTTGAAAACCTCCTATGTATGTTTAAATGTTTTTTTATAGCTTTACATATAGATAGTCCGTGCGATCTTGTCTGATTTTTGCTTTGTCCGAATACCGCACATATAGCTTTAATATTGAGTGAATACCATGTAATTTGTCATCATTTATAAATGGGTTCCATTTCGGGCCTTTTTTAGTGAAAACACTTTAATAACGTACGGACTATTTTTCAAAAATTCGGTCGTAATTATCTAATCTAAGTATAAGCAATAAATTTTTAACATACAATTGATGTCTTTTTATAATTCCAACAATAGATTTGGAACGAGTACGTTAGTAAAGTAAAACAAATTCAACAACATTTTTTTAAAAAAAAGAGCGTTCTGCTGGAAAGAATGTAGAGGTATGTTGAATAATATATTATAAAATCCGATTTATTGGCGAAATGTAAGACGTAAGGATTAAAATCGATTGAATAACGTAGCAACCTTTTTAATCCTATCAACACTTACATGAATGAATGTATGAGTAAAATGTTTGTGGGGGAACAGATGCACGAATCTAACTAGATAATATGAGATCAATTTTACTTCGAACGATATACACATGAATAACACCGTTGATTTTCACTGTCCACGGAAAGCGTAGTGTATATCTACTGCGGTCGGTAGGAATCAATACTAAAATTAACGAATACAAAGAAAGGTTTTTTAACTTCTTAAAATAACACCCACAAATACTTGACTCAATCTGAATGAATTGGAGACTTGTTTTTTTGCTCAATCGTTATCAAGAAAATCAGATGAACATATTCGAATGGATACAAAAGAATAAATAATTTGTCAAAAACGCTTCTATTAGCTAACATGAAAGAAGATAAATAGGAGCAAAGGAGGAAACATAATTAAACCTTCATTCCGTACACAGGAAATTCAGCAACGAGTGGACGCATATATTTCTCAGTTTGAAGAGGGGTACTTCTCTCCATTAGCATTAATGGCACGCTTGACGGAGGAAACAGGTGAGCTCGCACGAGAAGTTAATCATTTTTATGGTGAAAAGCCTAAAAAGCCGACAGAACAAGAAAGAACAATTGAAGAGGAACTTGGAGATCTTATTTTTGTATTAACTTGCTTTGCAAATTCATTAGATATTGACTTATCAGAAGCATTTCTTTTATCAATAAATAAGATAGAAGAAAGAGATAAAAATCGTTGGACGAAAAAGAGATAGCGAAAAATGCTGTTCGAGGAGGAGATTGAATATGCGTATTAAAGTAATTGTAGCTGGACCACGAGGGAAGATGGGTTCCGAAGCTATTAAGATGATTACGAATGAAGAACACATCGAGCTTGTTGGCTGTATTGATCGAAAAAACAACGGAAAAACGTTACGAGAAATTGAATTGGCAACGTTTTTTGAGTTGAACGAAGCTCGTAATGTACCGGTTTTTGAAAATCCAGCAGAATGCTTTGAAAAAGTAGAAGCAGATGTTTTTCTTGATTTAACTGTACCTGATGTAGGGTTTACAAATACTAAACTAGCAATTGAACATAAACTGCGTGCGGTAGTAGGCACTTCTGGTTTTTCAACAGAACAAATTAAAACGCTTAATACGCTGGCAAGTACAAACAATGTCGGCTGTATTATTGCCCCTAACTTTGCAATTGGTGCTGTATTAATGATGCAATTTTCTAAAATGGCTGCAAAGTATTTTCCTGATGTAGAAATTATTGAAAAACATCATGATCAAAAAGTGGATGCTCCATCGGGAACAGCTGTAAAAACAATGGACTTAATCCAAGAAACTAGAGAAAACAAGCAACAAGGGCATCCGAATGAATTTGAAACCGTGGAAGGTGCACGAGGCGGTGAAGTAGCTGGAATGAGAGTTCACAGTATGCGATTACCTGGATTAGTTGCACATCAAGAAGTAATATTCGGCGGAAAAAGCCAATTGCTGACGATAAAGCATGATTCCTTTCACCGTGAGTCTTTCATGGAAGGGATAAAACTCGCGATCGAAGCGGTAATGGATGAAAAACACCTTATTTATGGATTAGAAAACATTTTAGATATATAAAAATGGTTAAATTAAATAGACGAGGCAGGTGGTTTATTAATGAATATCGCATTAATTGCACACGATAAAAAGAAGACGGATATGGTAGAGTTTAGTATAGCTTACCATCATGTACTAAGAGAGCATCAGCTTTTTGCAACAGGTACAACCGGAAAAATCATTATGGAAGCGACAGAACTTCACGTTCATTGCTTTCAATCCGGTCCAATCGGTGGGGATCAACAGATAGGAGCTTTAATAGCCAACAATGAAATGGATATGGTTATCTTTTTTAGAGATCCACTTACAGCTCAACCACATGAGCCAGACGTTAGTGCATTAATGCGTTTGTGTGACGTTCATCACATTCCGCTATGTACCAACCTAGCAGCAGCAGAGATAGCGATAAGAGGAATGGAACGTGGCGACTTTCGCTGGAGAGATGTAGTTAAAAAACAAAGGGAAAAGGGATTTTTATGAAAAAAATAGGCATTACCTGTTATCCTACAATTGGTGGATCAGGAGTGATTGCTACTGAATTAGGAAAGCTGTTAGCAAAACAAGGATATGAAATTCATTTTATTACGTCAAGTATGCCATTTCGACTCGACTGTACACACCCAAACATTTATTACCATGAGGTTGAAGTAAATCACTATCCTGTTTTTCAATACCCACCTTATGATTTAGCACTCTCCGCAAAAATGGCTGAAATTATTGATCGCGAAAAGCTAGACATTCTTCATGTCCATTATGCAATGCCTCATGCGATATGTGCGATTTTAGCGAGAGAAATATCTAAGCATGACGTTAAAATTGTTACGACTTTGCACGGTACAGATATAACGGTTTTAGGCATTGATCCAACGTTTGAGCAAATGATTAAGCACGGAATTGAAAAATCAGATGCAGTTACCGCTGTTTCGCATAGCTTAGCAATGGATACGAAACGAACATTACATATACAAAAGGAAATTTCCGTCATTTATAATTTCATTAATGAAAATGATTATTATAAAAAAAATGACCCAACGATAAAAGCTGCATTCGGTGTGCATCCAGATGAACACGTTATTATTCATATTTCTAATTTTAGAAAAGTAAAACGAATATCCGATATTATTTATACGTTTAATAAAGTAGTAAAACACATGAATGCGAAATTGCTGCTTGTAGGAGATGGGCCGGAATCATCCCGCGCCCATGAACTCGTCGAAAAACTCGGAATTAGTGATCGAGTTCTATTTTTAGGTAAACAGAAAAAGATTAGTGATTTGCTATCTATATCTGATATTAAATTATTGCTATCAGAGCAAGAAAGCTTTGGACTCGTTTTGTTAGAAGCTATGGCTTGTGGTGTTCCGTGTATTGGTACGAATGTAGGCGGTATACCTGAAGTTATTACACATAATGAGACAGGCTATTTAGTTGAATTAGGAAATATTGACGAAGCTGCGAATCGTGTCATTCATTTATTGAAAAATAAATCTACCCATGCAAAATTCGCTCAAACTGCAGTTTTGAATGCACAAACGAAGTTTCACTCTAATGAAATAGTAAAACAATATATCGATCTTTATGATCACATTGAAACTAGCATGAAAGAATAATTGGTGATTTATTATGTTGACAAAACCTTTTCATGAAGCGACACACATAATTGAAACGATAGAAAAGCACAATCATCAAGCTTATTTTGTTGGTGGTTGTGTGCGTGATATAGTTCTGGGACGTTCAATTGAAGATATTGACATTGCAACCTCAGCTCCGCCAAATGTAATTTGTACTATTTTTCCTTCCGTTATTCCAGTTGGCATAGATCACGGAACGGTAATTGTACGCCATGAAAAAAAATCGTATGAAGTTACTACTTTTCGAGTAGACGGTAATTATTCGGATCAACGTCATCCAGACGAAGTGAAGTTTATTACGACAATCGATGAAGATTTGCGACGACGCGATTTTACGATGAATGCATTAGCTATGAATAAGAATGGTCATATTATTGATTTGTTTAACGGTCAAGAAGACATAAAGATGAAAATAATTCGAACGGTCGGCAATGGCGAAGAGAGATTTACGGAAGACCCTCTTCGTATTATACGTGCATTACGATTTGTAAGTCAGCTTGGGTTTTCGCTTGACCCAACTACTGTAAAACATATGAATAAAGTGAAACCAGAAATCGAAAAGCTAGCTGTTGAAAGAATTACGAATGAATTTCAAAAATTTTTTTCAGGCTCGTACGTAAAAAAAGGCATGAACACGTTAATAAACGAAAAAATATATAATTATTTACCTGTCTTTAAAGATCATCCGGAACTACTTCAGTCTACTTTAGATTGGAGACCTTTTTTCTCTTTTGGAGAGGTTATCGCATTGTTTCATAAGCTTGATGAACAGATACCAATACCTTCGTGGGTGCAGGCATGGAAGTGCTCAAATAAAATAAAAAGAGAAGCAATCAAGTTGACAGAAGCATTAACTTATTTTGAGAATAACGGTTTTGATAATTGGTTGGCTTATCAATTGCCGGGAGAATTTATAAATGGGTTTTTAAATTTATTCGGCATACTATACCCACAGGAGCATCTCGAAAAGAATAAAATTCACAAAGCAAAAGCCTGTTTGCAAATACAATCAAAGCATGAGCTGGCCATTAATGGAGATGAACTAATCGAGTTATTTCCAACACTGCCAAAAGGACCATGGATTAATGAATCATTACAACGATTGGAAAAGCAAGTTGTTTTTAATAACATAAAAAATGAAAATATAAAGCTAAAGGAGTGGATATTGTGTCATCCACCCGAAATAAGTTGATTCAACTATTGGCAGAGCGTAAAGATGAATTTACATCTGGACAAGTTTTATCTGAAAAGCTACAAATATCGAGAAGTGCGATATGGAAGCATATGCGCGAATTAAAAAAAGATGGATATACAATCGAAGGAGTATCCAACAAAGGATACCGTATTATTGATTATCCGAGTAAGCTCAGTGAAAATACGATTCAATGGGGTTTAAACACAAATTGGCTCGGTAAAAAAATAATTCATAAAAAATCTACACCTTCTACACAACGATTAGCACATCAAGCGGCATTAGAGTTAGCAGAACATGGTACTGTACTAATTGCAGATGAACAAACGGAAGGTAAAGGTAGAATGGATCGATCATGGCATTCTTCAAGAAATAAAGGAATATGGATGAGTTTGATTTTGCGTCCACACATTTTACCGTACCTTGCCCCACAATTAACATTATTAGCTGCTACGGTAATTGCTGACGTAATTTACAAGCATACACTGATTAAGCCGCAAATAAAATGGCCAAATGACATATTAATCGACCAAAAGAAACTGGCTGGCATTTTAACAGAGATGCAAGCGGAGCAAGACAAAGTCCAATACATAGTGCTAGGGATAGGAATGAACATTAACCAAACAATCGATGATTTACCGAATGATATTAAAGATAAGGCAACATCTTTACAAATTGAAACGAATAAAAAATGGGACTTACAGCAACTCATTCAAAAAATATTAGAAACATTTGAAAAAAAATATGAGGAATATATTATAAATGGCTTCCCAAATGTGAAAACAGAGTGGGAAGATTATGGATTTCGTATAAATGAATCGATCCAAATAACGACGATGCAATCTACATGGTTTGGCACTTTTGTTGGGATTGCTGAAGATGGAGCATTACTTGCTAAAAGAAAAGACGGAAAAATAGAAAGATTATATTCTGCAGAAATAGCATGGTTTAATGAGGGGGATGAATCTCATGCTAAATAGAATTGAATTGCAACGGATGAAAGAAAATAAAGAAAAAATAACAATGGTAACAGCTTATGATTATCCTTCAGCAAAGCAAGTAGAGGCAGCAGGGGTGGATTTAATTTTAGTTGGTGATTCATTAGGTATGGTTGTTCTCGGCTATACTTCTACTGTTCACGTTACATTAGACGACATGATACACCATACGAAAGCAGTAAAACGCGGGGCTAAAAAAACATTTACTGTAGTAGATATGCCGTTTATGTCGTATCACATTTCGTTAGAGCAATCGTTAATGAACGCAACAAAGTTGTTTCAAGAAACTGGAGCAGAAGCGATTAAGTTAGAAGGTGCATCGGAAGCAGTCCTTACATTAACGAAACGTTTAACAGAAGGTGGAATTCCAGTCTTTGCTCACCTTGGACTAACCCCACAAACGGTTCATGTTCTTGGTGGATATAAAGTACAAGGAAAAGATAAAGCTTCTGCAGAAAAGCTTCTTGAGGATGCAAAACAATTGGAGAAAAATGGAGCAATTGGCCTCGTATTAGAATGTGTTCCAAAGGAATTAGCGGAAATTGTAACCTCCTCTTTATCAATCCCTACAATTGGTATAGGGGCTGGACTAAATTGTGATGGTCAAGTGCTCGTGTATCATGACATTTTACGCTATGGTACAGATCGCTTGCCGAAGTTTGTTAAACCGTATGCTCACGTTGATGATGTAAGTACGAAAGCATTGCAATCCTATGTAGCGGAAGTTAAAAACGAGACGTTTCCAACAGCAGATCAAACATTTTTTATAAAAAACAAAAGTGATTTACCACTAACGAAAAGCAGGTAACAAAAAATATGAAAATTATAAAAAAGATAACGGAAATGCAAAGGTTATTAATCGATTTAAACTTGAAGCAAGTCGGCTTCGTCCCAACAATGGGCTATTTTCATGAAGGACATCTTACTTTAATGCAGCAAGCGAAAAAAGATAATGACATTGTTATTTCTAGCATATTTGTAAATCCTCTTCAATTTGGACCGAATGAAGACTTTGAAACGTACCCAAGAAATGAAAGTAGAGACATTCAGCTTGCCGAGAAAAACGGAGTGGACATTTTATTTATGCCTAGTGCAAATGAAATGTATCCTAACGAACGAATGGTTACACTTATTGCAAATGATCGAACAGATGTGCTGTGCGGTCGCTCACGTCCTGGTCATTTTGATGGTGTTCTTACTGTATTAACAAAGCTTTTCCATATCATTCAGCCAGATAAAGTATATTTTGGATTAAAAGATGCGCAACAAGTTGCAGTTGTAGATGCATTAATACGAGACTTGAATTTTTCTTTAGAGTTAATCGGTATCCCAACGGTTCGAGAAGACGATGGACTCGCTAAAAGTAGTAGAAACGTATACTTATCACAGATAGAACGAAAGGAAGCAGCATCGCTATATAAAGCATTAAAAATAGGTCAAAATTTAGTAGTTGACGGCGAGAAAAATCCTGATACGATTATTAAAGAAGTAGAAGCTGTCCTTACAAATGAAACGAGTGGATCGATCGATTATGTAGAACTGTATAGCTATCCTGCTCTAAGACCTATTTCAGTTATCAATGAACAGTCTATATTGGCTATAGCAGTACAGTTTGCGAATGCGCGTTTAATTGATAATATACTTTTAGATGAGAATGGAAATAATGTTAATCGATTTAAATAGGAGGAAGTAGGATGTTCCGCACACTAATGAAAGCAAAAATACATCGCGCTCGGATTACAGAAGCGAACTTAAACTATGTCGGCAGTGTAACAATTGACCAAAATATTTTAGAAAAAGTAGATATTATCCCCCATGAAAAAGTTCAAATTGTAAATAATAATAATGGTGCCCGTTTGGAGACCTATGTCATCCCAGGAGAAAGAGGATCAGGTGTAGTTTGTTTAAATGGCGCAGCAGCTCGATTAGTTCAAAAAGGAGATACAGTTATCATAATTGCATATGCAATTGTCCCAAATGAAGCGCTAACAACCTTTAAACCAAAGGTAGCGATTATGAACGAAGAAAATGAAATTGAACAAATGCTGGAACAAGAGCCGCCAATGACAGAAATGTAATACAAAGCGGGTAATTAATTTTTTTAATCGAACGATATGATACATAAGGGATAATAAAAGAAATAGGTGGGATTATGCAAAGGTTTGTTGTCCTGGACTTAGAAACCACAGGGAATGCTCCAACAAAAAATGATCGTATCATTGAAGTTGGAATTGTAGCAATAGAAGGCAATAAAATTGTAGATAATTATTCAGTTGTTTTAAACCCTGAGAAAACAATTCCGCTTTTTATTTCTAATTTAACAGGAATTAAAGACGAAGATGTAAAACACGCACCATTATTTTATGAAAAAGCGGATGAAATACGTGCTTATATTGAGAACAGTTATGTAATTGCTCATAATGCGACATTTGATGTTCGCTTTTTAAATGCAGAATTGACACGAAATGGCAAAAAAGCGATTAACAACCCGGTGATTGATACAGTAGAGCTTGCTCGAATAGTATTACCGAGCGTAAAAAGCTACAAGCTAGGCCAGCTTGCTACGGAATTTGCACTTACACATAAACATCCACACCGAGCACTTTCCGATGCCTATGTGACAGCCGAGCTTTTTTTGAAGTTAGTAGAGAAGCTAAATCGTTTACCAATTGAAACGATCGAACATTTGTTGAAAATGGAAAAGCATTTTCATTCTGATCTTGCAATTGTATTGGAACAATGTCATCGACAGCTCCTATTTTCTGCTCCAAAAAAGAATGAAGAATTTGTAGTTCATCGTGGGATTGCATTTAAACTTGACGAACAGTGGAGAGAATTAGATGCCGTCGAATTACCTTCATTTGGTGACTTTTTAGACCAGTTATATGAAGAGGATGGCACAATGCAGCAAGTATTTGCGCATTATGAGAGTAGAAGTGGTCAGCGAGAAATGACAGAATACGTATTTGATGCTTTTACACAAAACAAGCATGCTTCGATTGAAGCTGGCACTGGTATTGGCAAGTCAATAGCCTACTTAATTGCTGCCATTTACATAGCGTTGTCCGAGAAACGTCGAATTGTAATAAGCACTCAAACAACACAATTGCAATCTCAGCTTATGGAAAACGAAATACCATTGTTGGCTAAGCTAATTAGTTATAACTTTCAAGTAGCTTTGTTAAAAGGAAAACACCATTATATTAGTCTAGAGAAATTCGCCCATGATTTAACTGCTAATGAACATTCTAATTATGACATTATACTAACAAAGGCAAAAATACTCGTATGGTTAACCGAAACGATAACAGGCGATATAGATGAAATTCAGCTAACTTCTACTGGCTATACGTATTTTAAAAAGATATCGAGCGCAGGAGAAGACAACAAGGATATTCACTGTCCATGGTACAATTGGTCATACGCACGTCGAGCTAGACAAAAAGCAGAAACAGCTCAAGTTATTGTAACGAACCACGCCTTATTATGCACGGATTTATTTAGTGCGTACAGCCAGTTGCCTCCTTACGAAAAAGTTATTATTGATGAGGCTCATCATTTGGAAGATACAGCTGCGAAACATATTGGATTAAAGCTAAGCTATGTTACGATGCAGCATGCAATTAACCAGTTAAATCAAGTAATAACAACCGTTTTAGTCGATTATCCAAAAGGTATTGAAGTTGATTTATGGGATGATGCAATTTCAAATAGTAAGTATGAGCTTGATGCATTATTCCGATCAATTTATTTATATGTAGTTGAAAAAAGGAAAAGCAAATCAACTTTTAATGATGTAGGACGTTTGCAATATCGGCTGGATAAGTATGATAAAAGTAAAAAGGAATGGGAGCAGCTTATTGATAAAGCTAACCGCCTAATTTTATATTTACGTAATGCCAGTCGTCTGATCGTAAAAATAAAAAATCAAATCGAAAATAAAACTACGGTAAGTAATTTGAATAACGTTAAAGAAACGTTAAACTCGTATATTGTTAGCATGGAGCATTTTTTTAATAAAGATCGTTCAACGAGCAACGTAGACTGGATTGAAGTAGAAAATCACGGGGCTAAAAATGCTGTGTATTTATATCGCCAGCCAGCTAATGTTGCGACTGCATTTCATGAAAATCTCTTTGCAAAAAAAGAAAGTGTGATTTTAACTAGCGCTACGTTAACGATGAAGGATTCCTTTGATTATTTTCATACCGGTCTCGGCTTAAATGGAACAGAAGTGCGAACAAAACAAATTGGCTCTCCATTTAATTATGCACGGCAAGCACAGCTTCTTATCCCTAATGATTTTCCGCCTATAGCGCAAGATAATCCAGATGATTATATTTACTCCACATGTGAAGCAATCTTGTCGTTGGCGGAAATTACGAAAGGCCGCATGCTCGTTTTATTTACATCGTATGATATGCTGAAGAAGGCATATTTTATATTAAAAGAAGCAATGAGTGAGTTTTTTGCTTACGATTTGCTCGCACAAGGAATAACAAGTGGAAGCAGACAGCGATTAATTAAAAATTTCCAACTGTATGAACAACCGATTTTGCTAGGGACAAGTTCCTTTTGGGAAGGTGTTGATATACCTGGTGGACAATTAGCGTGCTTAGTAATCGTTCGCTTGCCGTTTCAGCCGCCTAACCATCCTGTGTACGAAATAAAAGCGAATAATTTAAAGCAAAAAAATAAAAATCCGTTTACAGAACTTGCCTTACCACATGCTGT
Source organism: Virgibacillus sp. W0430 (assembly GCF_051846935.1). Lineage (NCBI taxonomy): Bacteria > Bacillati > Bacillota > Bacilli > Caryophanales > Bacillaceae > Virgibacillus > Virgibacillus sp. W0430. Next base: position 17,598 of record NZ_JBPYCS010000003.1, on the reverse strand, counting down.
CATTCGATTTAAACAAGGATTTGGTAGGCTAATTCGTTCAAGTCGCGATCGAGGGATTGTATTCGTTTGTGATTCCCGGGTAATGACGGCACGATATGGAAAAATATTTCTACAATCAATACCTGAAGTGCCGGTTAGTTATGATTCTACGTACGAATTATTAAATCAAGCAACAGATTGGTTTAAGCGGTGATTATGAATAATTTACGCAGACCCGTAATCGTGCAAGTGGCATTAAAAAAAAACTAATACATATTGCATGTATTAGTATAAAATAGTAAGGTATGGGTTAGAAGTGATTTATAATATTTTGTACGTATGCTTTTGTATGGTATTTACATTTCATAGTATTTGTCGTATGTCGTGTTCTATAAGTAACAATTTTTGATAATAATTGGGCAAAATCTGTTAAATAGAAAGGTAAATAAAATTGAATTTACGTACAATTAAGTGGGTAAAGTGGAGTGCTTTATTTGTTCTACTTGCAATTATAACTGGACTTACTTATTTCGCATACTTATATAATGAAATGATTGACATTAAAACAGCGGGATTTTCAGAAACGGAAAAAAAAGTTATTAATGAAACGAAAATTACCGAAATAAATGACATAACTGCATTTTACGAAAAAGAAACGTACCACATTGTTTTTGGAACAACAAACGATGAAAAAGAACAAGTTGCATTCGTACCAATATCGAATGATGGGGAAATTTTAGTACTTGATGAGCGCAAGTTAATCAATCAAGAATCGATACTAAAGAAATGGGAAAATGAATGTTCGGAATGCACTCTAATTAAAATTGTACCGGGCATGATTAATAATAAACCTGTATGGGAGCTTACATATACGGATAAGACACATCGATATGTTTTTGAGTACGTATCTTTATTCGATGGCACGCCATACGAACAATTTCGATTTTCTACAATGTTTAAATAAAAGAGGTGGAAGGAAATGAAGTTAGCAAACAGAGTAAATACATTAACACCTTCATCTACATTGGCTATTTCAGCGAAGGCGAAGGAATTAAAACAACAGGGATTTGACGTTATTGGTTTAGGTGTAGGTGAACCTGATTTTAATACACCAGCATATATTATCGAAGCAGCAAAATCAGCTATGGACAATGGGCAAACAAAATATACGCCAACTGGTGGTGTTGCTGAACTAAAAACAACAATTGCAAAAAAGTTTAGTGAAGATAATAGTTTGAATTACGAAAGCAATGAAATTATTGTAACGACAGGGGCAAAGCATGCATTATTTACTTTATTTCAAGCGATATTGAATGATGGCGACGAAGTGATCGTACCTGCACCTTATTGGGTAAGTTATCCCGAACAGATAAAGTTAGCAGGTGGTAAACCAGTCTTTGTGCCTGCCTTGGAAGAAAATAATTTCAAATTATCTCCAGAGCAGCTAGAAGGTGCAATTACAGCTAAAACGAAAGGAATAATCATTAACTCGCCTAGTAACCCGACAGGTATGATGTATACGAAAGAGGAATTGCAAAAAATAGGGGACGTTTGTTTAAAAAATGATTTATTAATTATTTCTGATGAAATATATGAAAAGCTAATTTATACGGATGATAAACATATTTCAATTGCACAATTATCAAGTGAGTTAAAGGACCAAACTGTAATTATTAATGGAGTTAGTAAGTCTCATGCGATGACAGGTTGGCGCATTGGATATGCTGCAGGGCCTGAACCTATTATTAAAGCAATGACAAATCATGCTTCACATGCTACTTCAAATCCGACATCGATCGCACAGTACGCTGCATTGGCAGCATATGAAGCTGAATTCGATCCGACGGTTCAAATGCGGAAAACATTCTCTGAACGATTGGAAAAGTTATATCAATTGCTAATCGACATCCCTGGAATATCTTGCAAAAAGCCAAATGGTGCTTTTTACCTTTTCCCAAATGTAAAAGAAGCAGCTGAAATGAATGGTTTTCAAACTGTTGATGATTGGGTTGAAGCGTTACTAGAAGAAGAAAAGGTTGCACTTGTGCCTGGATCTGGATTTGGTGCTCCAGATAACGTTCGTTTATCTTATGCTACTTCGATCGACATTTTAGAGGAAGCAGCAAAGCGAATAAAGCGTTTTGTTATTAATAATCAAGCTTAATAACGTCTTGATGAATGTCCCTTGCTTGCATGCAAGGGATTTTTTCGTTAATTAATATAGCAGATATTAAATCGATTTTATATATACGTGACTAGGCCCGTGCTATTAGTGATCGATCACAAAAAGTGTAGTACATATTATTATGAACACTAATTAACGAATACAAATAGGGTAATTGCAAGCTGTAATTTCTTAATAGAAGATCTGTAAACACAATACTTAATCGTAGAGAGAGCAAAATTTACGATGAGTCGTGATATAATAGAAGTAGAGGTGTTATTATGACGAAGCATATGGATCTACAACAAATATTATCCGATCAAATTTCCGTACCAATGAAATTATTTACTTCTTACACATCAATTGGTTTAAATGAACAGGATATGATGATCATTTTACAATTACACTGTTTTTTACAAAGGGGCGTACAATTCCCTACACCAGCTGAATTAGCGGGTCATTTAACAATTAATGAAAAAGAATGTGCAAATATATTGCGGACACTTATTCAGCGCAATGTATTAGAAATACAACAAACTAAAAATGAACAAAATCAAATTAGTGAAGCATATAGTCTCAATCCTTTATGGAAAAGACTGTTTACTACGGATAATAGTGAGCAAAAGGATCTTCATGAAGGTAGTTTGTTTATTCTTTTTGAACAAGAATTTGGAAGACCGCTTTCTCCTTTTGAAATTGAAACGGTTAATGTATGGCTTGACGAAGATAATATAGCTCCTGCGTTAATCAAAGCCGGCTTGAGAGAATCTGTATTAATGGGTAAGCTGAACTTTAAATATATTGATCGGATTTTACGTGAATGGAAAAAGAAAGGGATTAAATCTGTAGAACAAGCCAGAGCTGCTGGTAAGAACTTCCGAAGCAATCAAGTAAATAAGCAATACGAGCCTGTTAAGAGAGATACATCGATCTATTACAATTGGTTGAAAGGTGAGGAATGATAAGTGCTAACAAAAAAACAAATAAACGAATGTTTATGTGTAATGGAAGATATGTTTCCCAATGCAGAGTGCGAATTAACGCATTCCAACCCTTTCGAATTAGTAATTGCTGTCTTGCTCTCCGCTCAATGTACCGATGTTTTAGTAAATAAAGTAACAAAAGATCTTTTTAACAAATATAAGACTCCTGAAGATTATTTAGCTGTCCCTCTTGAAGAATTGCAGGCAGATATCCGCTCAATAGGTTTAAATCGAACAAAGGCTAAAAATATTCAAAAACTTTGCCATTCGCTTCTCTCTGATTTTGAGGGAATCGTTCCTCATACGAGAGAGGAATTAATGACGCTTGCTGGTGTCGGTAGAAAAACAGCAAATGTAGTTCTTTCTGTAGCTTTTAATGAGCCTGCCATTGCAGTTGATACACACGTTGAGCGTGTTTCTAAGCGATTAGCGATCTGTCGGTGGAAGGATTCTGTTTTAGAGGTAGAAGAAACATTAATGAAAAAGGTTCCGAAAGAAGCATGGGGAGCTACGCATCATCGGATGATTTTTTTCGGAAGATATCATTGTAAGGCAAGAAATCCAGAATGCCCGCAATGTCCTTTACTAAATTTGTGTAGAGAAGGAAAGAAGAGAATGAAAAAGCTTACGCAATAATTAGAGGACAGAAGGATGGAGAGCACATACGTAAAACTTTAAGTACGTATATGAGTAATATGTGCTTGGAGTACAATGAAAGGTGCTGTACAGAGGAGCGGGTCCTTCGTTCCAAACATAATAAAAGAAGTCAGGTAATTCATCGAGAGATGAAATACTGACTTCTTTTATATTTAATGAGGCTCGGATAAATAAAGTTGCTATGATGAAAAATCCAATTATGAACAAAATCAGCTCTCGATGTCGTATTCACAGGCTCAAATGTTTTAAGCCTTAAAATAATGGTTACTCATCTTCAGCTACGTTCTCGTTTTGCTCATCAGGTATCGATTGTTTTATACTGCGTGATTCGCCTTTCACACCATTATTAGCACCTTTTGTTCCAATTGGTGTCACCGTAATTGTATACGTATTTCCTGGTGAGCCACCGCTTATTTCGATACCATTCGATTGTACAGTCTGCTTATTGCCATTCACATCCACTTCAAATGCAGCAGGAGGACCATTGTAATTCCAAGAAACATTTATAATTTGTTTTTCCTTATTATATGCAGAGTTAAGTCCATCTACTGGTGGGATGTTTGTTTTTTCTTGCTCATTATCCTCCGATTCATCCGGTTCTTCTTCTGCTTGATCTTCTTCCTCTTCGGCTTCGTCATCTCCAGGTACCGTAACAGTTGTTGATTTTGCTTCACTTTTCAAGGTGCTTTCGTTACTCACAACAACAACTTGAATCGTATATTGTCTACCTGGTTCAATTTCCGATATAGAAAGGGATGTATCTTCGGTAGTTAAAAGCTTGTTCATTTGTCCCTCTGTTAAATTGCCGCTTACTTCAAACGAAACGTCTTCATCAGAGCTATAAGCCCATTCTACATCTATTTCATTTGTTTCTTGATTATACGTTGCACTTAAATCGCTAACCGGGTCAAGCTCATCAAACTTTTCAGATTGCTTTGTTGGTTCATGTCCTTTAACAAATAGCTCGGTTACGATGTTTTCTTTTGGCGTGTATTTGCTCGGCAACAAAGCGGGATTTGAGCCTTTTTCCACAGCTACTTCAACTACAGAGCTTGGTTTTACAAAGTCAGGCGTATCGATACCTTTCGAGATTTCTGTCATTGTATTTTTAAATAATGCGTGAGGTACTTGCGTATTTTCAATTATTTTATTATGGTCATCGTATCCAGTCCAAACGGAAATGGTGTAATTCGTTGTGTATCCAGCAAACCAAGAATTGTTTGCGCCACGTTTTCCTTCTAAATTCGTTGTTCCTGTTTTACCAGCAACAGGAAGACTAGGAATATTGGCATTTGTACCAGTTCCTTCACGCACGACTGATTTTAACATATCCGTTACCATGTACGCTGTGTAATCGGACATCGCTGCTTTAGGTTCTGGTTTTAAATCGACACTCGAACCATCAGGGAATTCTACTTTTGTGACCGTATACGGTTCATTGTAAATCCCTTCATTTCCGAAAGCACTGTATGCCCCAGCAAGCTCTAAAGGTGTAGTGTTTGTTGATGAGCCGCCGATCACATCGCCAATGTCAATGGTATCTTCATAAAACTGGATGCCAAGACCTTCTCCAAATGTTTTAACACGATCAAGCCCAATTTCATCCGCTGCTTTTAATGTCGGAACGTTTAACGAATGTTTAAGCGCAAAACGAGCAGACATCCAGCCTTGATATCGGCGGTTATGATTTCGGAATTCAATATTGCCTATTTTATATGGTTTATCATCATTTAGTTGATGATAGGTGGACCATTTTTCATACTCAATTGCAGGTGCATAAGCCAATATCGGCTTAAAGGTTGACCCAGGTTGTCTGCCTTGTTCATTAAAAGCATAGTTCCAGCCATCAACATTCTTATTGTTTCTGCTGCCGCCAATTGCTCGGATGCCACCTGTTTTAGTATCGACAACGACCATTCCAGCCTGAAGCTCTTCATCTGGATAAGATATCGGATTTTCCTCACTATCCGTTAATAAAAATTCAACATGCTCTTGAATAGAGTTATCTAACGTTGTATATATTTTTAACCCATCTGTATTTATATTTGCTCCATCTACTTTTTCACGAACTTCTTTTTCTACCTTTTGGATAAAAGCTTCATATGGTTTGGAATCTGGTCGTTTCTCAGTTAACAGCGAAGCGATCTCGACTTGTCTTGCAGCATCTGCTTGTTGTTCAGTGATTTTCCCGTGTCGAACCATTAAGGTTAATACAGTATCCATACGCTTTTTCATTAAATCAGGATTGTTATATGGGTTATAAGCCGAAGGGCGCTGTGGCAAGCCTGCTAAAATCGCCGCTTCCTCTAGTGTTAATTCATGTAAATCCGTTTTACCAAAATATATTTCAGAAGCTTTTGCAACTCCGTATGCACCACTGCCATAAAAAATTTTATTTAAGTACATTTCTAATATTTGTTCTTTGGAATATTTTCGCTCTAGTTTTAAAGCGAGCCATTGCTCTTGAACTTTTAATTTTATTTTCTTGTCGGAAGATAAAAAGGCGTTTTCCACAACTTGTTGTGTAATGGTAGAAGCACCTTCTGAACCAAATCCATTTGTAATATTTGCTTTAATCGCACCACCAATCCGCCTTAGATCGATGCCAGAATGTTTAAAGAAACGTGCGTCCTCTGTAGCTGTGACTGCATCAATTAAAACTTGAGGCAAATCATTGTATTCTATTTTTGTTCGTTTTTCATCCGCTGCAATATCTGTAACGAATTCTCCGTCTTTATTGTATATTTTTGAAGAAAAAGGATCCGAAAGCTTTGCTGCGTCTATTTCAGGTGCTGTAATGATATAGTAGGAAAACAAGATTGTTACACCGATGCCGATAAGTAGACCAAGCATTGCTAGGATCATAATAATTTTTTTCCAGATCGGTTTTTTCTTTGATTTTAATTGTTTTCTTCTTGCTGTACGAGATTGGCCTTTGTCTGCCATGCTCCATTCCTCCGTTCTAAAAATAAAGCTTATCAATTACCGACAAGTAGTCAACCCTCTTGTTAAAGTTCCAAGGAATCAAGTAGCCATGCTGCTTAATTTCTTCATAAGGAATTGATTTTCTGCCGCCATTCATCTTTTTATTCCAGCTATCAAATAACAGTTCAGATTCAAGATAATACGTTTCATTCAATAACGAAAACCGTATTATCATAAAGCATATTCCTCCATGTGCAATTATTGACTTCATATGATTTATTTGATGCTCATGTATGTTTGCGAGAGGAAATAATGTTTTGTTTTTTGTTTCCTTTGCTTCAAAGTCGATGTATTTATTTCGGTATAACCCATTATAATCCGTAGTTGAAGCTTGTTTAAAGTATCCTTCTGTAATAACTGCAGCACTTCGTTTCGGATAATGAACTTTCACAATTTGAACAGGGGTTGGCTTTTTATGAATGATCGCCCTGTCTGTAGTTAAGTAATATTTATTCGTTTGATTAATATCTTCTTCCAAGCTCATGCCACGATTACTATAGGATTCCCTCGTCCGTTTGTTTTGAAACGAGCTTTTCCGTAATCCATTTGGATAGCGCATAGTCGAACCTCCAATCAACGAGCACGCCGGGTGAATAACTGGTGAAATGAATTCCATGTTCATTATATAACAAAATTGATTTATGGCATAATTTTCATTCTTTATGATTCGATTTTGTTAAAGTAAAAAGTGCGAAATTGCACTAGTTTTGAGTGTTTTGTTCTAGTTTTGTCGACCTTGAAGGAAATGAATTTAGTGAAGCGAATAGTTGAAACAGAAGTGTTATACGTGAAAATATGAATGGGGTGAAGTGAATGGCAATTGCTTTAAGAATAGCAAACGAAACAAAAGAAGTATCTGCAACTGACATTGACACCGCATTGCTGCATATGTTGAATCAAATTCGGTTAATTGATCAAAAAACAACACTTTGTTGCACGAATGAAATTAATGAATGGTATGACATCCAATTAGAAAACATTCAAGATGTCAAAGCAAAATTAAATCAATTAACTAAGTGAATGAGTACACACCTATTGCGTCAAATAGGTGTTATTTTTTTGCCAAAAATGGTACATTGATACATAGAGTAAATGATGAGGCAGGTTTTTACATGCTTGAATTAAAAAACAATACGAAACAATTAATAAAAGAGCTAGATGCATTAAAAATACGATATGATAATGGCTTGAAGCCTCAAGATAAGAATGACAAGCAATTTTTTTTGTATGTCAAAAAGGAAACGAACCCGATCTATTTATTGTTGGAACAGTGGCAAGAACTTTCCTTACAAGCGATCAAACAAAGAAAGGTTAATGTTCATCCGCATCAAATCGTATCTACCAAAGAAAATATGGAGTTACTCTTATTGCATAGTTACTATATTGACGCAAGGCGTAAACGATACATGGAACTAAATAAATCGTGTAATTACATTTTTAATCAATTATTGAATGAATTATAATAGGGGGAATGGCGTTATGAAAGAGAAATTGATCAAAGCTGCGAAAAAGGCTCGAACGCGCGCATATGTTCCGTATTCTAATTTCGCTGTAGGTGCTGCAGTACTTACTGAATCAGGGCAAGTTTATACAGGGTGTAATATTGAAAATGCGGCATACCCTGTTACATGTTGTGCTGAAAGGGTTGCTATTTTTAATGCGTTAGCGAACGGTGATTCTGCTTTTGTAGAATTTGCAGTTGTAGCAGATACGGAAAGGCCTGTGCCACCTTGTGGATCTTGTCGACAAGTAATGAGTGAATTTTTTGATCCAAATATGAAAATTCATCTTACAAACCGAAATGAACAAACGAAAACCGTTACATTGGAGGCGCTTTTACCATTTTCATTCAATGCGGATGATATGGATTAAGCAAAGAAAGGCTATTATCGGAAGACAGCTTTGTGTCTCTTTTTTTATGCTATAATGTTAGATAGCTTAGCATAATACTATAAACTGGATAATAAACTATTGTTGATATCGTAAAAGAGGCTGGATAGTATTAAACCATAATGAGGTGTTATATATGAAACTTGATCACATACAATTAAGCAACCAAGAAATTTTAGATAAAGAATTTAAAATAGCGATGCGTGGGTATAAACAAGAAGAAGTAGATGAGTTTCTTGATATTATAATAAAAGACTATTCTGTTTTTCAGCAGCATATTGAGCGATTAACGCAAGAAAATGAACGGTTACGGAAAAATTCCGAGCACACAAGATCTCGACCAGCGAATTCTGTGCATCAAGTAAATTATGATGTACTTAAAAGGCTGTCAAATTTGGAGAAGGCTGTGTTTGGAAAGAAATACAATGAAATTGATTCTGATTCTTTTTAAACCGATGATCATTTGGAAACAGGAGAAGTGATTGTTAATCTTTACTAATGAATGAAGCCTGTCTTTATGTTATAATAGCTCATACACAATTAAATACTCACGTAATCGCTGCACGTTTTGTGTAGAGGAAAGTCCATGCTCACACAAACTGAGATGTTTGTAGTGTTCATGCTTGACGAAATCATAAGTCAAGGTAACCTTTTAGGTTAACGGCAGGTATTCATACCTAAGTCACCTAGTGATATGGATGAAAGCCTTGAAAGTGCCACAGTGACGAAATCAGAATGGAAACGTTTTGAGTGGAACGGGTAAACCCCATGAGTGAGCAACCCAAACTATGGTAGGGGCATCCTTGATTAGGGAAATGAACCGAAAAAGGGACAAGTAATAGCTTGTAGATAAATGATTACGACCGGCGTACAAGGCTGACCACCGATATAGTACAAAGGAACAGAACATGGCTTATCGAGTATTTAATGGTCATACGGAGAACTTATTTAGTAGTGCAAACTGTTAAATAAGTTTTTTTGCGTTTTTTGGAGCCAATGTACGTTTCGTATGAGTAACATGTTTGTGGGGGAACAGATGCACGAATCTAACTAGATAATATGTGATCAATTTTACTTCGAACGATATACACATGAATAACACCGTTGATTTTCACTGCCCACAGGAAGCGTAGTGTATATCTACTGCGGTCGGTAGGAATCAATACTAAAATTAACGAATACTAAAGAGAGAGGTTTTTTAACTTCTTAAAATAACACACCCACAAATACGTGACTCAATCGTACGTTTCGTTTAAATAGCACATTAAATAATAACTATGTTACACTTATTTAACGGAGTAAGAAGGGAAAGGGAATGGTTATGAATCAATCAATAAAACTAATTGCTACAGCTGCCATGGGATTAGAGGCGATCGTAGCACAAGAAGTAAGACAGCTTGGTTATGAACCAGAGGTAGATAATGGAAAGGTTATTTTTGAAGCGCCGATAATAGCTATTCCTCGTAGTAATCTATGGTTAAGAACTGCAGATCGTTTAAAGTTAGTTGTTGGTGAATTTCAAGCTACAACGTTTGATGAACTGTTTGAAGCTACAAAAGCGTTACCGTGGGAGCAGTTTATTAGTGAGGATGGACAGTTTCCTGTATCAGGGAAGTCACATAAATCGACTTTATTTAGCGTCTCGGATTGCCAAGCCATTGTGAAAAAGGCGATTGCTGAACGATTAAAGCTAAAACACGGTCTTGCATCGAGAATGCCGGAAACAGGTGCTTTATATAAAGTAGAAGTGGCTATTCTTAAAGATAAGGCGACATTATCAATAGATACTTCAGGGGTTGGTTTACATAAAAGAGGGTATCGCGTAGGACAAGGAGAAGCACCATTAAAAGAAACGTTAGCAGCGGCATTAGTCTTACTAACGAACTGGCGTCCGGAATATCCACTCATCGATCCATTTTGTGGGTCGGGGACGATTCCTATTGAAGCGGCATTGATCGGTCAAAACATAGCACCAGGGTTTAATCGGGAATTTGCGTCTGAAAACTGGCATTTTGTGAAGCAAAAATTGTGGGCACAAGCGTTGGAGGAAGCAGAGGATTTAGCAAACTATGATGTCGATCTTCATATTGTGGGCTCAGATATCGATCATAAAATGGTTGGCATTGCTAATGCTAATGCTTTAGAAGCAGGTCTTGGAACATTAATTAGTTGGAAGCAAATGCAAGTAAGCGATCTTCTACTCAAACAAGAAAACGGGTATATGATTAGCAATCCACCTTATGGAGTGCGTCTCGGACATACTAAAGAAATTAAAGATATTTACGAAGCACTCGGTAAGTTGATTAAAGAAAATCCAACATGGAGTATATACATTATGACAGCATTTGAAAATATTGAAGGCTATATAGGAAAAAAAGCTACAAAAAAAAGAAAGCTGTTTAATGGATTTGTTCGTACCGATTATTACCAATACTTTGGCAAAAAAAATTAAATAAAAGCTCCTCTTATACATACGTTTTCGTAAATAGAGAGGAGCTATTTTTTTATCCTTTTATGCAGTTAATTGATTGTACTCATAATTCTGCGATATACTTTATCGCGATCAAATCCTTTTCCCATAGTGAACTTTTCTGTTAAATTATTATTCTCATCGATAAAGTATGTGAAGGTTGAATGAATTATATTTCCAGTACCTGGATCACGATACATGAAACCTAAAGCATCGGCAATTTTTTTAGTATCTGCTTCAGACCCTCGGATAAACGTCCATCCATCATCGGGTGAAGTAACTTCAAATCGGCTCGCATAATCTGAAAGAACTTCCTGTGTATCATAGCTTGGATCAATTGTTATTGTAATAAATTCTACATTGTCGCCAAATACTCCTTCATCGACAAGTGTATTTCGCAATTTAGCCATTTCTAACGTCGTTAACGGACAGACATCTGGGCAGTTTGTATACATAAATTCAATTAATCTCGCCTTGTTATCGTTATTTGAAAAAGTATATTCCTCTTCAAAGATCGTTTCCATAACTACATCGGCTGGCAACTCAGCATTTCCAGGTCGAATTACTTGCAAATAAAATATGCCAATTGATATTCCTAAAACAAGTAGACTTGCAAACACAATGTATATTTTTTTCAAAATCTTCCCTCCTAATGATCGCTATCTATACGTGTCGTCTCCTTATTTATAGTTACCAAAGTTTGAACCCAGGAGATCCAGGAGGTGCATTTTGAATAATATCAATAAACGGAATTGTATATGCAAATAAAACGAGTGCGATTGTGACTCCAATCCAGAGTGACCATTTTTCAAATACTTTAGGCGTTTCTCCAGATGCTTCTGAAACGGTTGCAATTGGAAATTCTTGCTCTCCTTTTGGTGCAAAGAATGCTAGGTTAATGAAGATAATTAGCATTATAATCATCCCGATAAATAAGATGGATCCTCCAATCGCTTGGGCTATTTGATAGCTTCCCCAAGCGGCAGTGTCCGCATTTCCAACGTATTCTGAATAAGCAGAACGACGAGGGCCTCCTAATAAGCCTTGCCAATGCATTGCGCCAGACATGATCGCCATACCGACGGACCATACAATTGTCTGAACGATACCCAATTTATTCATATTGTCTGTTAACTTACGTCCGGTTACAGATGGTATCAACCAATATGCGATTCCAAAAAAAGTTAACATAACGGAAGTCGCAGCAGTTAAGTGAAAATGCCCTGTTACCCATATCGTATTATGAACGACTTGGTTCATTTGGTTTGAAGCGTTTATTATTCCTCCTGCACCGCCGGGGATAAACCAAACCATACCGATGAAAGGGGCAAGAAATCGGACATCCTTCCATGGCAATTTTTTAAGCCAGCCAAATAGTCCAGTACCTCCAAGCTGACGTCCACGTGCTTCAAATGTTGCAAACATAGAAAACGCAGTCATTAGTGAAGGAATAACGACTAAAAAGGTTAGAATTACTTGTATATACTTCCAAAACGGATCAATTCCTGGTTCTGTCAGCTGATGGTGAAACCCAACTGGAATGGAAAAGAGTAGCAATAAAATAAATGATAAACGAGCTAAAGAATCAGAGAATATTTTCCCGCCAATTATTTTTGGCATAATTGCGTACCACATCATATACGCGGGCAAAAGCCAAAAGTAAACAAGTGGATGTCCGAAGTACCAAAATAGGGTACGACTAACTAATACATCAATTGAATCGGTAATTCCGAGAGACCATGGTAAAAACTGAACTAAAACTGCTGCAGCAACACCTAACGTTGCTATTTGCCACATTAACATTGTGATAACAGCCATGTAGCTTAATAAAGGGCTACGTTCGCCTTTATTTTCCTTTCTCCAACGTGCATGTCGCCGAAAAATTACAAAACCAATTAACCAGCTACCGATAATAACGAGCGTTAACCCGATATAAAAGCCTGGATGAGCCATTAGCGGCGCATAAAACGTATATAAAACCGTTGCCTCATTCAATAAAATAAATATAGTAGTTATGATTACACCTATTGTCATTAATACAAAGCCAAACCATGCGACTCTACGTTCGAATGAATTATAACCGCCAGTCGTTTTGCTCTGAGCAGCAAGCATAAACCCTAAAATAAAAAATGTAGTTAATACTAAACCAAGGACAACCCCGTGCACAGTTAAGATTTGATAATACCCAATGCCTGCCGGTAATGTAAAGTGACCAGAACGTTCCAATGTTTGCAAGAGTCCACATGTGGCACCGACGAATAGAGCTGCAAAAGCAACGTACATATGTGCCATTGTTAACTTTGCATCAGCTGTTTGAATACTTCTTATTGATTTTATCATTATTCAATCACCTCAATTGTAGCTGCCATTAAATGATGACCGACACCACAGTATTCGTTACACACTAAAGTAAATTTCCCAGCCTTTTTAAACGTGTTTGTATACGTGCTAATATAGCCAGGTTCAAGCATCATGTTTACATTCGTACCTGCTAGCTCGAAGCCATGTATAACATCTTTTGTTGTCACATTAAAATGAACAGTTGCTCCTTTTGGAATTTGAACAATCTTATCATCCGTACCGACATCATAATTAAATGCAGAAGCAACAATTGTTAATTGGTATTCATTATCTCCAATTTGCTTCAATCCTGGATCATCGAAAGGTGCAGTCTCATCCACTTTTTCTGGATCAAGTGTGACCGCACAGCTTGGCGGTTGGTTCCCCATATAAAAAGCACTAATTCCTACAATAATTAGAAAAATTAATAGCGTAGCCGTACCAAATAAAAGCCAAATCTTTTCGTATTTATGCATGTTCATTTGTCAAATCTCCCTTCTTTAACGTGATAAAAACAATGCCCATACTCCAACCCATGACACAATTAAAAACAAACCTAAAATCATTACAGAAATAAACGTTCCTTTGAATGCAGTTTCTTGTTTTTCATGTGCTTCTTTTGAACGGTCCGTTTTTATTAATTTCTCCATGAACAACTGCTCCCTTCATCTAAATTAAAAAGTAATGGTAGTACGTAATCGATTCGAACGAAAAATAGCTACCCATTAACTCCTTCGTTCTACTTTAATGATACACAAATATACAAGCCGAATTAGCAGTAGTGGCAACACTTCACAATTTGTTCAATTACGCTGGAACAAACTGAAAGGATGATTTTACGAACATTTATGTTTAAAAAGTTTGTGAAAAATATGTGGCCATTTGAAGAATAAATATTGAATTCCAGTAAAAGCTAAGATAAAAAAGGTGACTAAAAATTGGCTTATATTTCTTCCATTGGGCTCGGCATTCCGGACCACAACATCAAACAGCAACAAGTGAAGCAATTTGTAAAAGAAATTTTCCCTAGAAATGATAGGGGATTGAATAAATTACTCCCGGTTTTTGATAATACAATGATTAACGAAAGGCAGCTTGCAGTAGACATTAACTGGTTTACTAAAGAACATTCATTCAAAGAGAAAAATGATTTGTATATTGAGTGGGCTACTAAAAAGTCGTTAGAAGCAATTGATCATTGTTTATCAAATTCAAGCTTTTTAAATAATACGATTCCATATGAAGCAATTGATATGCTTATGTTTATATCAAGTACAGGAATTGCAACGCCATCAATTGATGTACACATATTAAATGCACGTACGTTTAGGGAAGATATGATTCGTATGCCGCTTTGGGGGTTAGGGTGTGCTGGTGGAGCAATGGGGCTCTCTAGAGCAACCGAATGGATAAAAGCAAATAAAGAAAAAAACGCCTTAATTATTTGCTGTGAGTTATGTAGTTTAACGTTCCAAAAAAATGATTTAAGTATGGGAAATCTTGTTGGGACGGCATTATTTGGGGACGGTGTGTCAGCAGTTCTTTTAATAGGTGAACAATCCTCCATTGTTAATCATCAAAAAAGACCAGCACCGAAAATAACAAAATCAAGCTCGTTTACTAAAAAAGATAGCATCGACATTATGGGGTGGGATATAGGTGATAACGGCTTTGAAGTACTATTTTCTAAACAGATCCCTCAATTAGTTGAATCAATTTGGAAGGGTCATGTTGAACAGTTTTTAACAAATACAATCTGGAAGGAACAGGGATTCCAACAATATATTGCTCACCCAGGTGGAACGAAGGTTCTACAAGCAATGGAAAAGGCATTACGTATATCTAAGACGCAGCTCAATCATTCATACAATGTGTTGCGCAATCATGGAAATATGTCCTCTGCGACTGTGTTTTATGTGCTTTATGAATGGCTATTAGCGGAACATACACTACACCAGCCTACGATGATAAGCGCGCTCGGCCCAGGATTCAGTTCAGAGCTAGCATTGCTAGAATGGAGGGATGAGTAGTTGGAGAACTGGTTTTTTGTAGGAATAGTATTATTCATTATCGGACAGCGATTAACAGAACTTCATATCGCAAAAAGAAACGAGGAATGGATGAAAAAACGAGGTGGTCTAGAGGTCGGTCAAAAGCATTATAAATGGTTTATCGTATTACATACGATGTTTTTTATAACGATGATTTTAGAAGTATTATACAAAACACCTGCACAACTATCGATTAATTACTTTTTACTTTTCATCTTTTGCTTAACTCAAGTAGCTAGAATTTGGTGCATCCAAACGTTAGGAAGATTTTGGAACACAAAAATAATCGTTTTACCGAAAGTAGCGCTCATAAAGAAAGGCCCATATAAGTATGTAAAGCACCCGAATTATATAATTGTTGGCGTAGAATTGTTTATAATTCCATTACTGTTTGGAGCCGTTTGGACAGCTTTAATTTTCCCGTTGTTGCATATTTTATTACTAACGGTTCGTATACCAGAAGAAAATGCAGCTTTAGCAAAAGCGTACAAATAAAAGTCTGTGAAGAAACCTGAAAAAGTGGTAATCTATAAGAGATTACCACTTTTATATGTTTGAATCGTATTATGCTTTTGAAACATTTGCGGCTTGTGGCCCGCGTTCTCCTTCAACAATCTCAAACGTTACTTCTTGTCCTTCTTCTAACGACTTAAATCCTTCTTCTTGAATGGCAGAATAGTGAACGAATACATCGTCTCCTTCTTCCATTTGGATAAAGCCATATCCCTTTTCAGCATTAAACCATTTTACTACTCCATTTTGCATGTAAATAATCCTCCTAAATTCTTTCACGTAAAAAAGGTAACGTGGTAATACAAAGAAAATAAATAGAATACATTTAAAATAAAAGCAGCCTCGATAGAAGATTGGATCATACAAACATCCACCTCTATGGAAGCTGCCTTTTGTAATGAATCCTTACATCTTCTTCGCTTGATACCAATATAACTTGTTTTACATTGGTAGTCAAGATCATTCCGGCTAATTAAGTGAAAATTCACGCATTCAAAATCTCAAAATTATTGAATTCGCTTTGCGCCTATATATCTCGTTTTCCAATAGGAGTTATTCATGTTACTAACTTCTACTCCTCGTGACTCACCCGCGTGAATAAAAGTGCCATTTCCTAAATATATGCCCATATGTGAAGGCCCCTTTTTATACGTTTGAAAGAAAACGAGGTCTCCAACGGACGGCGTATCAACTGGAGTAGCAAAATTCCATATGTCAGAAACCGTTCGCGGAATCGTACGATTTTGTTGCTTGTAAACAAAATGAATATATCCACTGCAATCAAAACCACCAGGGGATTCTCCTCCCCATACATATGGTGTTCCAATATAAGCCCTTGCTTCTTGAATAATACCCGATTGATTACCTACACCACTAACGGAAGCTTGCTTCACTTCTTTTTCAGCGGCTTCAATTTTTGTTTCTTTTACGGTTGTATTTAAGGCTTTTTCTTTTTCTTTTTCGTCATTCGCCTCATATAATGAAGTTAATGATTGCTTTGTTACACGATTTGTTAATTCAATACCGTGTTCTTCCTCAGCAAGTTCCAAAGCTTTTTTTGTCAAAGGGCCATATATCCCATCAATATTAGCTTCATAGTAACCAAAATAATACAATGACTGTTGGACTATTTTAACATCTTCACTATGTAAGCCAGGGTAGATAGATCCAGAAAGCTTTTTGATCTGATCTAAATATTGCTGTTTTTCTTCTTTAATTAATTGCTTCATAGTTTCCATATTCGCCTTCCCGGTCACTTTAATGTTCCTAGACGATTGAAATTTTTTAACTGCGTGTTCCGTTAGGATACCGAATTTACCGTCTATTTCATCATCATAGTACTCCAATTTATTTAGCTTTTTTTGCAACATTCGTACGGTTTCACCTTGTTCACCATGTTGCATACGGTAAGAATCCAATAATTGCTGATTTTGAAGTGCAGGGTATGCTTCAACATTCATTAAAAAAGGTTGACTAAGTGCATAGCTGTATAAGAAAGAATGTTTAACGACGTGCTTTACAGTCGCATTTACCATGCAAAAAACTCCTTTCTGTTCAACTGCTCTT